>JAAFHI010000581.1 GCA_013298335.1 Actinomycetota bacterium | reverse complement strand
CGTCATCGCCACCGCGAAAAGCGACCGCGACGGAAAGTTCTCGGCCATCCGGATCCTTCCCGGCGTGTACCGCCTGATTGCGGTCGCCCAGGGATTTCAAACCGCCGTCAGCGACAAGGCCGAACTGCTGCTCGAACGCCCGGCGGTCCTGAATTTTGCCCTGCGTCCCTCGCTCGACACGTCAAAAGCCTCCGGAATTGACCCGGTGAAGTACCAGAACCGCCGGAACCGCAGCATTTTCAACGCGAAAGAAAAAGACGGAACGGAAGCCGGTGTCGCTTCCCTCTTTGCGGACACGCACGGATCGCTCGCTTTCGGCGGACAGTCCAACACGTTCGCGGGAAGCCCGCTGTCAGCCTACACGGTCGAAATCTCGCAGCCCGTCAGCGAATCGTTCGAATTCGGCTCGGCCATTCAGGGCGACGCGAGCGGCGGAAGTCCCCTGCTGATGATCGGCGCGGTGCGGTTCCGGACGGAACACCACACGGTGACCGGTCGCCTGACTTCGGAAAAGACGGTGGTCGCTCCGCCATCCCTCGCCGCCGGTTCATTTTCCCGGCTGACCCGGACGGAAGTCCGCGTGGCGGATACCTGGGCCGTGACCGAGGCGTTGAATCTGGTTTACGGCTTTGAGTTCAGCCGCGTCGAAGGCGCTCCCGACGGTGCGTTCCTGCCGCGGGTGACCGCCAACTGGAAGCCGATCCGGAGTGTCAATCTGCACGCCGCCCTGACGTCCGAGGGGGATTCCGCGCACCCCGAAACCCGCTCGGAAACCGGAATGAACCTCATTTCCCCGCTGCCGAACGCGATCCGGCTGGTGGCGACCGATCCCGAAAGCGGAAATCCGACCCTTGACCGGTCCTTCCGGGCCGAAGTCGGCGCCGCCTGGCGGTTCAATTCCGGAACCATTCTTGAAGCCACTGTTTTCCGTGACCGCATCGACGGACGCGCGGTCGGGCTGGTGCTCGAATCCGCTGGATCGCCGCTCATCTTCAATCAGCGCGGCACCAACCAGGGATTCCGGATTACCCTCAAGCACCGGCTGCACCGGAACGTCCTGCTGACGGGCGGATTCGTCTCCGGTCGCGGACAGCAACTCGATGCGGTTGCCACCGATCTGCAACCGGAGACCCGGACCACCCTTTCGGCCACCCGGTATCACGTTCTCGCGGTTCAGGCCGATACGGTGCTTCCCGGAACCGGAACACGGATGACCGTTCAGTACCGGAAGTCCTTTGGAAATCCCCTTTTGGCGCTTGACCCGCTCCGCACCCGGTTCTGGTCGCCCGACGCCGGTTTGAGCGTCTCCCTGATCCAGTCGCTCCCGCTGTGGGGTTTCATGCCAGGCAAATGGGAAGTGCTGTTCGAAGGCCGCAATCTGAACGATCAGGCCGACGAACTCACCGATGCCGCCACCACGGTTTTCCGGGTTCCGAACCGCCGAACCATTCGGGGCGGTTTTCGTATGCGCTTCTGATCAAAAAAAGGATGAGGGATGAAGGATGAGGGATGAAAAAGGAAAACCTCGATCTCCCGGCTTCAGTAATGTACGAAAGCCGCTCCTTCCCCTTCACGCTTCCCGACTTATCCTTCATCCCTCATCCCTCATCCTTTTCTTCTTCTTCCCATGAATCCTCGTCTCGGCATTCAAACCATTCTCGTCGGCATCGCGACCCTGCTGGTCGTGACGCTCGGCGTTCTGAATGCGTTCGAACGCTTTAAGCAACCTCCCGCGGCGGACGACGGCGTCATCTGGAAGAAAACGAAACTCGGACTTACGGCTGACCGGGTGCGCGGCGGAAGCCCGGCGGAACGGGCGGGGGTCATCCCCGGCGATGTTCTGCGCGGCGTCATTCTGAACGGGCGCACCGATTCGGACACCCCGATCGCCATTTCCGACGACTGGCAGGTTCAGTACTACCTCGACGAGGAAGTCGGCATCGGGGGCAACGTCACCTATCTGGTCGAGCGGTTCAATCCCCTCGGCGTCAGCAAGGACTTGTGGAAGGCTGATTTACGGGAAATCACGCCCCAGCCGAGTACGTGGTGGCTGGACATCTATCTCGGCATCGTGGGGGCGATTTATCTCGGCATCGGGCTGACGGTTTTCGCCAAACATGAGCAGAAAGGCCAGGCGATTCATTTCTTCGCCATCTGCCTGCTCTCCTTCATGTATCTGTTTTACGGCGCCAGCGGGTCGTTCAACGCTTTCGACAAACTGATTCTGCTGCTCGATCACGCCGCCGTAATCGTCCTGTGCCCGACCTTTTTCCATTTCTGCGCGACCTTTCCGCACCGGAGCGACTGGCTCGACCGGCACCGGTGGAGTCTGCGGGTCATCTACGCGCCGGCCATCGTCCTCGTCGGCCTCGAACTCTGTCATCTGTATCTGGGCAGTCGAAGTCAGTTCATCCTCGATCTTCGCCCCTGGCTCAACAAGATTTCGGTCGCCCATTTCACCGGGTATTTTCTGGCAAGCGCGGGCATCGTCATCGTGACCTTCGCCCAGACCCAGGCGCCGATGCTCCGCCAGCAGATCAAGTGGATCGTCTGGGGACTCACCCTCGGCGTGCTGCCGTGGACGATTTTCTACGCGCTGCCCTACCTCTTCGGCATCGAGCGGACCCCGGTCATGGAAGCGGTCGCCATCGGGCCGACCATCTTCGTTCCGCTGGCTTTCGGCTATTCCATCGTCCGTTACCGCCTGATGGATGTGGACGTGATCGTCCGGCGGAGTTTTTCCTACGCGATTACAACGTTGTCGGTCGTCATGATCTTCATGCTCGGCGTCGTCAAATCCGCCGACTGGGTCCGGGAGATGTTTCCGACCGTTTCCGGCGCGGCGACGACGCTGCTTCAGGTCGTGGTGATGTCGAGCGGCGCAATTCTCTACGCCCCGCTCAAGAACTGGCTCCAGGAACGCATCGACCGGTTTTTCTACGGGGCGCGTTACGACACCCGGCTGCGGGTGGATGACTTCGGGCGGACGATGGCGGCCACCACCGCCCTTTCCGACCTGCTCGACGCCCTCGCCGCCAAACTTTCGGAAACGCTTTCGGTCAACGACATCGCCATCTTCATTTCGCGAACGACCGATTTCGGGAATTTCACCTTTCTGTCCGCGCTGGTGACTGAAAACCTCGGCGACGTCGAAATTCCACCCGAAATTGGGATGAAACTTTCGCAGGCCGGCGCGCGCGGGTATGTGGTGGATGAAAAAGCGGTCAGCGGAAACGCCGGACTGACCTATTTCTTCCCCTGTATCGCCCGTGACCGGATGGTGGCGGTTATTGCCCTCGGGAAAACCGTCAGTCGGACGCTCCTGACCTCCGAGGATACCGACCTGCTCCGGGGCCTCGCGCCCTACGTCGCGGTCGCCATCGAGAACAGCCTCCTCTACGAAAGCGAGCAGGAACGGGCGCGGGAACTGTCGCAACTCAAGGAATTCAACGAAAACATCATCGAATCCATCAACGTCGGCATCCTCGCCATCGACCTCAACGGACGGATTACCGCCTGCAACGGGGCCATCGAGGAGATGTTCGGATTTTCAAATGCCCAGGTCGAAGGGCTGCCGCTCGAAACGGTACTCGACGGCGA
>JAAFHI010000380.1 GCA_013298335.1 Actinomycetota bacterium | reverse complement strand
TCGCGGCTGTTGGGCTGTCCGGCGGCTTCGGTCGCGGGATTCTCGATAAAGCGCACGGTCAGCTTTTCCTTGTTTTCCTTGCTGTTCGTGTCGATGGCGGCAATCCGGCTCGCGAACGTGGCCCGGAACGCATCCGGCTGCTTGACCTGGGCGAGCACCAGCGGTTCGCCGCCCTTGTCGTCGGAGATGGCGACGATGACTTCCGGTCCGAACAGGTCGAGCACGTCGCTCAACTGGTCGAGCGTCCGGTTGAATTCGGCGTCCTTGCCGTGGCGGGCATTCCACCACTCGCGGAGTTCGGGATTCGATTGCAGATGTTCCTGGATGATCCGGTTCGACGAACGAACCGTCTCGGCCAGATTCGGCAGGCTCGCCACGAACATCGAATCCGACGGAACGCGGTTGACGAGGCTCGATTCATAGCGGATGCCGGGGCGGGGGACCTGAGCCCGGATGTCTTTTTCAAGCCCGTTCAGGGCGACGAGCAGCCGCTGGTACTTGTCGGAATCCTGACTCCACGACACTTCCTGCGCGACCGGGACGCGATCCACCACGGTCGTCGTGGTCATCTGCTCGCCAGAATGCAGGACGGCCTTTTCCCTGGCGGAATCGACGCGGACTTCGCCTTCGACGACCGACACGCGCGAACCCTTGAGGCCGCTGTTGACCGAGAAAATCGTGCCGGTGACCGAGACGGTCGAGTCGTCGGTTTTCACGTAGAGGTGGCCGTGCTGTTTGGCGGCTTCGAGAATCACGTTGCCGCGACCGAGGTTGATGGTGCGGCCATCGCTGCCCGACATCACGCTCAGTTCGGTCCGTTCCTTGAGTTCAACCAGCGAACCGTCGGCCAGGCGGATGCGCGCCCGCGCGCCCTTGCCGGTGCGGAGGCTGCTGTAATCGGTGACTTTTTCTCCGGCGCGAACCGGCAGGCTGCGGTCGCCGCTGATGCGGAAGAGGCCGCCTTCGACGCTTTCGACGGTGACGGGGTCGGCGGAAACGCTCGGCGCGTTGCGGAGCCACAGATAGCCGAGAACCGAAAATCCGATCATCAGGCCCGCGGCGGCGGTAAAGGCGGGGCGCTGCCACCACGCCACCACCGGCGCGACGTACTTCGGACGATCACTCGCCGACGTGCCGTTGGTGAATGCTTTCAGCGCCTTGCGGCACGGAATGCACTCGTTCATGTGGTCTTCGAAGAGCAGTTTGCGGGCTTCCGACAGCCGGTCGGCGCGGTAGGCCGGGATCAGCGTCTGAATGTCTTCGCAGTTGCGGAGATTGCCGGTCGGGGCGACTTCCGCCGTGACCACGTCCGGTGACCCCGAGAGACGGGTCATCACGCGGGCGCGGGCCGTTTCAACTGTCGTCGCGTCAGCTTTTTGCTCGCGGATGTCGGTGACGGCCTGTTCGAAAATCGAGTCGATGTCGTTACGGTTCGGTTTCATTGCTTTGCCTCCAGATACACGCCGATTTCTTTCTTGACCCTGGCTTTCGCGCGATTCAGTAGCACGGCGATCACCAATTTGTTCATGCCGAGTTCGGCGGCGATTTCTTCGTTGTCGTAGCCTTCGAAATACCGCAGCGAAAAGATTTCGGCGGCGGTTCGCCCGAGTTGCGCGGCGGCCCGGCGGAGCAGAGCCTGCATTTCGCGGCGATGATGCTCGGCTTCGGGGTCTTCGACGGACCGCCCGAGCGAATCGGTTTCGAATTCTGAAATTGAAACGGAGCGGGAAACGCCCCGTCCGCGAACCACGTCGAGCGCGGCGTTGACGGCGGCCCGGTGCAGGTAGGCGCGGGGATTCGGGGCCAGATCGAGGGGTTCGCCCCGCGTGGCGAGCCGCAAAAAGACGGTTTGCAGCACGTCCTCCGCGTCAACCGGATTGCCGGTGATGCGGTAGGCCGCCTGGAACACCGTTTTGTGGTGTATCCGGAACGCTTCGTCGAGCGTTGCCGGCAAGGGGGCTGCGGCTGGTGATGACATAAGCGTGACTTGCACGGCGTCCTCCGATGTTTTCGGAAAGTGTTTCTACTTATCGAAACGACGCCGGAGGGAAATGATTAACACCCGTTCGGAATTATTTTGAAAAAAATCGTAACTGTTCAACCCGGAATTTGCCCTGCCCTCAAGGACAGGGCTATTTCCCTTCAAGCCCCGTGAACGGGGCTATGGAATCGAGAAAACCGGTTTGAGCCTCGTTCACGAGGCTTGTTTTTGAATAGCCCTGTCCTTGAGGGCAGGGCGAACGGCTGCGGCTGAACAGATACAATAAATCACTGATCCGCCCGCTTCGTTGTCCTGAAAGCACCTGGAAAGACCCGGAACATCCTTTCACAAGTGGTGTTTGGGTGGTTTTCACCCACGAAAGCGGCGGACGCCGGACAGTGACGGAAAATCACGGATTTTCTGGAGCTTACTGCTTCGGACCTGAACGTGGTGCGTAAGTTTCGCGGGAAACGGAGATTTTTGCGACGAAACGGAGAAAGACGGCCTCCGAACGGCGCGCATGAGAAAAAAACGGAGATTTTTGCGAAAAAACGGAGGATGACGGCTTCAGAACGGTGCGCATGGGAAAAAAACGGAGATTTTTGCGAAAAAACGGAGGCGGACGGTCTCTGAACGGCGCGCATGGAAAAAAAACGGAGATTTTTGCGACGAAACGGAGGAAGACGGCCTCCGAACGGCGCGCATGAGAAAAAAACGGAGATTTTTGCGACGAAACGGAGGATGAGGGCTTCAGAACGGCGCGCATGAGAAAAAAACGGAGATATTTGCGACAAAAGGGCGGCGGTCGAGTCGGTACGGATATTTTTTCAAGAATATTCGGAACCGGAAGGTCGTGGAGGCGTCCCGATGGGCATCAGCATCCCATTTCGGGAGATTTCCGATGAAATCGTTTTTGACGCTGGCTTTTCTGCTGTCCGCGCTGAGTTTGAACCTCATGACCGAAACACCGCCAACCAATCTCCACTCGCAATCGCCGAACCCCGCGCCGGACGGTCCCGGCGTCCTGTGCCGGGGAGAACACTCCGTCGTATACGTTTTTCGCGGCACGGTGGACATTCGCGGAATCGAGAAAGTCGAGAACCCAGGAGTGGTCCTGATGCACGCAAATCTGAAAAACGGAATGACGAAATGGCTGCTCCGGAGCGGTACGTTTGTCCTGATGACCAGGCGTTTTCAGTTTCGGGTGGTTCGCGTCATCGGGGTCGTGCAGACCGAGACCGAAATCGCCGTCACCTGTTTCGACTCCCGTATGCACTTTGACGCGCCACGGGTTGACCCGATCCCGCCCGGCGCGAGCTACTCCGTACTTGTCTTTCGTAAAGCGGACGGCGTTTCTCGCGAAATAAAACTCGAATTTCCCGACGGACTTCCGTCTCCGGTGCCCGAGGAAACCATTGAGAGTGGCGTTTTCAAGAAAACCGATAAGGGGTTTTCGGTTTTCGGACAGGCGTTCGACGTTTCGTCCGGAGGCGTCATCGAACGCAAACAACCGCCCGCCAAATAGGGCGACGCCTTTGCACAGAATAAAAAGCGGTTTTTTGTAGGGAAGTGAATGGCATTTTTTTACGGATAACCTTCGATTGGCGTATGATGGGACTCGGCTTTAACCAAGTCCCATTTTCTCTCCTCATCGAACTGCCATGCCAAAACCTTCCCTGAACGAAAAAGAAGATTCGTTCCGCAGCCGGTTTTTCGGAAAAGCGGAAATCCCGATCCTGGTCCGTCTTTTCGGGCTTTATCTCGCCGTCCCGCTGGCCGCCGTCACCGGGGCAGCCGCGGTAGCGATGCTGTTCGGTCAGTTCCGGGCGGGTGCGACGGAACGAGGCGTTGGCTTTGCTGGCGGCGTCGGTTTCTTGCTGGCGGCCACGGCGCTCTACATGACCGGGCGCGGTTTGCAGACCGGATACCGCTGGGCGATCTGGGCGACCATGGTTTTTTGCCTGCTGTCCAGTCTCGTCGCCACGGCGTTTTTTTCGGAAAGAATGATGGGATTGAGGCAGGCCGGGAGTTTTACTTTTTTTGCGCTGGTCCTTCCGTCGCTGGCGGCCTTTGTCGTTGCCCTGCGGAATCGTTCGGCGTTTCAGCCGCTCTCGGCGGTGACGTCACGGCGCATCGGTACGAGTATCAAATGGGGATTCCCGGCCCTTTTTTCAGTTCTTGCCTTGGCGTATGTCGGTCTCTCGATTGCGGCTTCCCGATACGAAAGCCGGGTCGACGCCGAGTGGTCGAAGGTTGCCTTTTCGCCGTCAGATCTGCCGAAAAAGTTTCCCCGGGCTGAGGCCAATCAAACGGCGAAAGTCATCACCAACATGATTGCTTCCGAGGCAACCTATTCCCGGAAGAGTTCGCCGGATCGGCAAAAGCTGCTCGATCCGAAGGCACCTTTCGCGAGGGCTTTCGAGATAACCGACTCCGCCGGCCAGCCGCCCTGGAAGGATGGATGGAAAACGGTCGCCGATATTCTGGAAAAGCCGGGCGACGGCATCGAACCTTTTGCTCCCGAGGTTGTGGCCTATCTCGACAAACATGTGGGAGATTTTGCCGCGCTCTACCGTCAGATTCAGGTTGAAGCGCCCCGGTGGGAATTCGATGTCGCGAAAAATGTCGATGCGCCGGTTCCGAACATTCTCGAACATCGGGTGTTGTTGTATCTCATCGCCCTCGATGCCCTCAGCAAATCAAGGCAGGGTAAAGATGCCGAGGCACTGGCCGCGCTGGACTGTGCCTGGATTGTGAATCAGTCCATGTATCGCCGCCCCGAACTGCTCGCTCAGTTGACCGGCGTCTC
>JAAFHI010001021.1 GCA_013298335.1 Actinomycetota bacterium | reverse complement strand
GGCCTTGACCCGAATGTTCAAATGAAGGATTCGGGGATACCTTGGCTTGGGGAGATTCCATCACATTGGGGATTAGGAAGGGCTGGGAGTCTTTTTGTTGAAGTTGTAGAAACTGGCCATCCTCATGATTTATTACTTTCTATTGATCGCTTTAGAGGAATTATTCCTCAAACTGAAACTGGACGAAAAGTTAGAGCTTCAGAAGATAGAGGTGCATACAAAAAAGTTCTGAAGGGTCAATTGGCTTATAACCTAATGAATGCATTTATGGGTGCTATCGGTTTCTCAAAATACGATGGAATAGTTAGCCCGGCTTATGCAGTAGCAAATCCAAGGATTGAAATTTTCCCCGAGTATTTTCATTGTTTATTTAGGACGGAAGCTTACCTTAGTGAATTTAATAGACTTTCGTATGGGATAATGTATGAAAGAAATAGACTTTACTTTGATAGATTTAAGCTAGTTCCGGTAATTATTCCTTCGATTAAGGAACAAAGAGAAATTATCAACTCAATTCGTTACCGAACGAAAGAGATTGATATTTCGTTAAATTGTTTTATGCGTGAAATCGAACTCCTCCGCGAATACCGTACTCGCCTTGTCGCGGATGTGGTGACGGGGAAACTCGACGTGCGCGAGGTGGCGAAGACGCTGCCGGAGGAAACGTTCGAGGATGATTTCAGCGCCGCCGACGAACCCGACGCGGAAGATGTCGCCGACGGCGAAGAAGAATGAACACAAGCGTGTCCCTGGCCCGACCGTGAGGGAGGGCGTCTGCTTTGCGCCCTCCCTCACGGTCGGGCTAAGGACACGGGGGGCCAGATGGGTACAACCAACGTTTCCGAAAGCGGCCTTGAAACCCTGATCGTACGCCACATGACGGGCGAGGACGGTCTCGGCCCGGCCCCCGCGACGCTGCCCGAGCATCCCGCGCCCGGCGGGACGGGGTGGCGCGCGGGATACGCGACGCATTACGACCGGGGACACGCGCTCGACCTCGCGCACCTGTTCGCCTTCCTGCGCGCAACCCAGCCGACGACGGCGGCCAGGCTGGAACTCGATGGCGAGCCGAAAAATCCGGTCCTTCAGAAGTTTCTATCGCGGCTGTCCTCGGAAATCGGCAAGCGGGGCGTGATCGACGTCTTGCGAAAAGGCATTTCCCACGGACCGTTGCAGGACATCCGCCTGTTTTACGGAACGCCGTCGGAGGGCAATCAGGCCGCCGCCGAACGCCACGCCCGCAACCGGTTTTCGGTGACGCGCCAGTTGCGCTACTCGACGGACGAAACGCGGCGCGCGCTCGATCTCTGCCTGTTCATCAACGGGTTGCCGGTCGCCACCTTCGAATTGAAAAACAGTCTGACGAAGCAGACGGTCGAGGACGCCATCGCGCAGTACAAAAAGGACCGCGACCCGCGCGAAAAGCTGTTCGGATTTGGGCGGACGGCGGTGCATTTCGCGGTGGACGACGCGGAGGCGTGGATGTGTACCGAGTTGAAGGGGGCGGAGTCGTGGTTTCTGCCATTCAATCGCGGCTGGAACGACGGGGCGGGCAATCCGCCGAACCCGGAGGGTCTCAAGACGGATTACCTCTGGAAGACGATTCTAACGCCCGCGGGCCTGACCGACATTTTTGAAAACTTCGCCCAGATCGTCGAATCGAAGAAAAAGAAGCACGGGCCGACCGAGCGGAAGCTGGTGTTTCCGCGTTTTCATCAGTTGGACGTGGTCCGGAAGGCGCTGGCGGACGTCCGGGCGAACGGGGCGGGGCGGCGGTATCTGATTCAGCACTCGGCGGGGAGCGGGAAATCGAATTCCATCGCGTGGCTGGCGCATCAGTTGATCGGCGTCCGGCGCGAGGGGGCGTCGGTCTTCGATTCGGTCATCGTCGTGACCGACCGCAAGATTCTCGACCGGCAGATCGAGGAAACGGTGAAGCAGTTCATGCAGGTTTCCGCCACCGTGGCGCACGCGGAGCATTCCGGCGACCTGCGCCGGTTCATCGAGCAGGGAAAGAAGATCATCATCAGCACGGTCCAGAAGTTTCCCTTCATTCTGGATGAAATCGGGAAGGAAGCCGGGCGGCGGTTCGCGCTCGTCATCGACGAAGCCCATTCGAGCCAGGGCGGCAAGGCGTCGGCGGCGGTCAACGCCGCGCTGGCCGAT
>JAAFHI010000144.1 GCA_013298335.1 Actinomycetota bacterium | reverse complement strand
ATTCCTCCAATTCTAACTGCTAACGACTAACTGCTTCCCATGCCGACGCCCCAAACCGACATCGAAATCGCCAACTCCGTCACACTCAAGCCGATTCCCGCCATCGCCGAACGCCTCGGCGTTTCCGCGGACGACCTCGAACCCTACGGAAAATTCGCCGCGAAACTCCCGCCCCACCTCATCGACCGCGACCGGGCGAAGCAATCGCGCCTGATTCTCGTTTCGGCCATCACGCCGACGCCCGCGGGCGAAGGCAAGACCACCGTCAGCATCGCCCTCACCGACGGACTCAACCGCCTCGGCAAACGCGCGACGGCGGTGCTGCGCGAACCGTCGCTCGGACCGGTTTTCGGGATGAAAGGCGGCGCGACCGGCGGCGGACGGGTACAGATCGCCCCGATGGTCGACATCAACCTCCACTTCACCGGCGATTTTCCGGCCATCGAAAAAGCCCACAACCTGCTCGCCGCGCTGGTGGACAACGACCTCCACAGCCGGAAATCCACGCTCGGCCTCGACGTGACCGCCCTCCGCTGGAAGCGCGTGATGGACATGAACGACCGGTCGCTGCGCCGGATCGTGGTCGGCCTCGGCGGACGTGGCAACGGAATCCCGCGCGAAGCGAGTTTCGACATCACCGCCGCGTCGGAAGTAATGGCGGCGGTCTGCCTGAGTGAAAACCTGCTCCACCTGAAGGAAAAGCTCGGCGGCATCTTCGTCGGACGCACCCGCGACCGGAAACCCATCTACGCCAGAGACTTGCAGGCGCACGGCGCGATGGCGGTGCTGTTGAAAGACGCCGTCAAGCCGAACCTCGTCCAGACGCTCGAAGGCAATCCGGCGATTGTCCACATGGGGCCGTTCGCCAACATCGCCCAGGGCACGAACAGCATCGTCGCGACCCGGATGGGGATGACCTTCAGCGAGTACGTCGTGACCGAAGCGGGTTTCGGCTTCGACCTCGGCGGCGAAAAGTTTCTCGACATCAAGTGCCGACAGGCGGGGCTGAGTCCCGACCTGCTCGTCATGGTCGCGACGGTCCGCGGGCTGAAGTATCAGGGCGGCATTCTGGTTGCAGAACTGACGAAACCCGACGTGGAAGCGCTCCGGCGCGGGTTCGTGAACCTCGAAAAGCACCTCGAAAACGCCCGGAAGTTCGGGCTGACGCCGGTCGTGGCGATCAACGGCTTCACGAGCGACACGGAAGAGGAATTTTCGGCTTTAAAAGAATTGTGCGCGGGCATCGGCGTCCGGTCGGCGGTGACGCAGGGCTGGGCGAAGGGCGGTGAAGGCGCGCTCGAACTCGCCGAACTGGTGGTGGAAGCCGCGGCGGAAGAAAAAACGCCGTTCACGCCGCTCTATGACCTCGACTGGAGCGTCGAACGCAAGATTGAAACCGTGGCGCGGGAAATCTACGGCGCGGCGGAAGTCCGGCTGATGCCGCAGGCGCAGACCGACCTCAAACTCATCGCCGAACTCGGGCTGACCAACCTCCCGATCTGCATCGCCAAGACGCAGAAATCCTTTTCCGACAACCCGAACCTGCTCGGACGCCCCACCGGTTTCACCTTCAGCATCCGGGAAATCGAAATCGCGGCGGGCGCGGGCTTCCTGATTCCCATCGCGGGCGAAATGGTCCGCATGCCGGGCCTGCCGGAAGTCCCGGCCTCGACCCGCATCGACCTCGATGCCGACGGAAACGTCGTCGGGCTTTCGTAAATGGGGCCTCTCGGAATAAATCACAAAAAAGTGTCCAGTTTTTTTTCGAAAAAACTGGACACTTTTCACTGTAAATCGATTGTTTGCAGGATTTGTGGAAACTGGAGCGCGCAGGATGCGCGCGGTCCATCAGATTGCGGCGATCTCCACGAGGTTGTCGTAGAAGGTCGCGCCCTCGCCCATGTCGGTCACCGCCTGCGAGGTCGTCGCGTTGACGTTGCGGCCATCCGGGCTGAACTTCGCCCACCAGATGCCGGGGGCCATCGCGACGCCGGGCCGCGTCTTTTCGCTCACCACCGCCCGGACACTGAATTCGCCCCGGTCGTTGAAGACCCGGACCGTCGCGCCCGTCTCGATGCGGCGCGGCGCGGCGTCCCACGGATGGATTTCGACAATCGGCTCCTTTTCAACCTTCCGGAGTTTGTCCTGATTGACGAAAGAGGAATTGAGGAAATTGTGCGCGGGCGGCGAAATCAGCGCGAGCGGGAAACGTTCGGCCAGTTTCGGATTGCTTTGAACGCTTTCGCGCGGCGGAATGTAGGTCGGCAGCGGGTCGAGGCCCCGGCGTTCGAGCGTCGCCGAGTAAAACTCGCACTTGCCCGACGGCGTCGGGAAGTTGCCCTCGGCAAACGGCGCGAACCGTTCGGGCAGGTTCAACCGGACGTGCCCTTCGGCCCGAAGTCGTTCAAACGTCATCCCTTCCAGCCACGGATGGTCGGTCGCGAGCACCGCCCGGATCAACTGCTCGTCGGTTTCGTAAAGGTACAACTCGTCGTAGCCCATCGCCCGCGCGAGCAGCCGGAAGACATCGCTGTTGGATCTGGCTTCCGCGAGCGGCGCGATGGCGGGTTCGTTGAACATCAACGAAAGGTGGCCGTAGGGTTTCACCACGTCCATGTGTTCGAGTTGAGTGGTGGCGGGCAGCACGATGTCGGCCCAGTCGGTCGTGTCGGTGAAAAACTGTTCGTGAACGACCGTGAAGAGGTCCTCGCGGGCCAGTCCGCGCGTCACCTGCCCCTGATCGGGCGCGACCGCGACCGGGTTCGAGTTGTAGACGTAGATCGCCTTCACCGGCGGGTCGAATCCGGCGGGCTGGCCGAATTCATCCGTGTTGGTCAGCGCCTCGCCGAGCCGCGACATGTTGATCGTCCGCGTGCCGGGCGGAATCAGGTCGGGACGTTCGAGCGCGGGGTAGTTGAGCGGGAACGTGCCGGAACTCGACAGGAGAATGCCGCCCGCCGCGTCGCGCCACGCACCGGTGAGCGCGGGCAGGCAGGCGATGGTCCGGACGGCCATGCCGCCGCCCGCGTGCCGCTGCAAGCCGTAGTTGATGCGGATGACGGCGGGCGTGGTCCCGGCATACTCGCGGGCCAGCCGGATAATCGTATCCGCTTCAATTCCAGTAATTTCGGCTGCCCGCGCGGGCGTCCACTCGCGGACGCGCTCGCGAAGCTGTTCGAAGCCGAGGGTGTATTTCTCGACGTAATCCGCGTCGTGAAGGTTTTCGCCGATGATGACGTGCATCATCGCGAGGGCGAGCGCGGCGTCCGTGCCGGGCAGCGGGGCGAGGTGTTCGTCGGACGCGGCGGCGGTGCGCGTCCGGTAGGGGTCGATCGTCACAACCCGCGCCCCGGCTTTTTTCGCCTGAAGGATGAACGGCCAGAGGTGGACATTCGAGGTGAGCGTGTTGCTGCCCCAGATGAGAATCAGTTTTGCCTCGGCGAAGCGATTGGCCTCGGGGCCGATGCTCAGGCCGATGGTCGCCTTGTAACCGACTGAACCGGCGGTTGCGCAGATGGTCCGGTCGAGCAGCGATGCGCCCATCCGGTGAAAAAACCGGCGGTCCATTCCCTGCCCCTGCACGAGCCCCATCGTCCCGGCGTAGCTGTAGGGCAGAATCGCCTGGGGACCGTGTTCGGCAATGGTCGCTTTCCAGCGGGCGGTGATTTCGGCGATGGCGTCGTCCCACGAAATCCGTTCGAATTTGCCCTCGCCCTTCGCGCCGACGCGCCGCATCGGGTACTGAACGCGGTTCGGGTCATACACCCGGTCGATATATTTCGACACTTTCGCGCAGAGAAATCCGGCGGTGTTGGCGTGGGCGGCGTTGCCCTCGACCTTCACGGCGCGGTCGCCGTCGACCGTCACCGCAATCGAGCAGGTATCCGGGCAATCGTGCGGACAGGCCGCGTGAACGACAGTCAATTTCGCCATAAATCCTCTTTTTTCAACGAGTACGACCAATGTTCAGGACGCGGAACCCCGACTGGATGCGCGGCGTCCCCGTTTGTCCCCTTGTCATGTGCGAGCGGCGATGATGAATCGAATTCCCGAAAAATTCGCCATCCATTTCCGGACGTTTTGACGGACCGAGCGCCGACCGGGTTCAATTCCGGGGTTTTTACAGCTTCCGGCGATTTGGTGAAGGCTGCTACACTCTCATTTTCTTTTCATCCGCGGACGGGTGCGTCCGCAGGACAGGAGTCATTTTTCATGCCGAATCAGCCGACCGACCCCAAGGCGGGGAATCCGAAAGCCCCCGAGGCGAAGCCCGCCGAGCCGATGTCGTCACCGCTTGAAATCGCCATTCTCTCGATGCGTGGCGCGTCATCCTCAAATATCGCTCTCGACGCCAACGAATTTCTTTCATTGCTGAATGACCCGCTCGAACGCGCGCGCGCCGAAGGCAAGGAAACGCCGACGTTTCTGTCGGTGCTGCCGGGCAAGGACATTCCCGACGTTGACGCGCCGGCGGAACTGTCGCCGATTCCCGAGGAATACGACGTCGATCTCATTTCCGCGCTCGTTCAGGACCCGTTCCGGATGTTCGTCTACTGGGAAGCCCGTCCGGAAACCGTGGCCTCCATCGAACGCCTCTTCTCGTCGGAGGAAATGGCCACCTTCAAGCCGATGCTCCGCGTCACCGAGAAGGAAAGCGACAAACAGAGCTACTACTCGGTGCTGTATCGCGGCAGCGAGTGGTTCAGCGTCTTTCCGGACCGGACCTACCTCGTGGAATTCGGGGTGTATTCGCGGCAGTTCGGATTCATCCGGCTGATGGCCGCGCCCGAAGCCCGCACGCCGCGCGGCACGGTCGCGCCCGAAGCCGCGCCGCAGCCGGAGTACCGGATTTCCGCCTCGCGCTTCCGCCGGGTGCTTGATGCCTCCGGGTTCGCGACCGACAGTCAGGTGCTGCCCCGCGAACGGCTCGCCGAATGGTTTCCGCCGCGGGTCATTGACGCGGTGTTCACGGCGGGCGACGGCCAGCCGCTCGAACGCGAGCAGGTCGAAACGCTGCCGCGCTCCATCCGCGACATTCTCGAAGAACTGTTCGACCGCGATGGCGGCGACATGGCTGCGCTGGCGCTGATGCACTACCTGCCGGCGGTGCTGCGCGACACCTATCTGGCGCGCCTCGCCGCGCGGGGCGTCCGCGTCGGATTCGCCAACCCCGACAATCTCATCGAAGCCGAATACATCGAGGAAATCGAAGCCGCCGATGACGACTGGGTCGAGGAACTCGGCGATCTCGAATGGGGCGACTGGATTGAAGAGGAAGCGGAATTCGATCTTCCGGGCCTGCAACGCTTCGGGATCGGCAGTTCGGCGGGCAGCGAACTCGGCAGCATGAAGACGCGCCGCCGTCGCCGGTTGCCGCAGCGCAAACTGCGTCGCCGCGAAGTCGAGCGTCCGGTGCCGTCGCCGTGGCTTCCGAGCATGGAGCGTCCCGGCAGCCTGCGCCTTTCGGGCGGGGGCTTCAACGAACTGTTCTTCGATCTGGACGCCCTGCTCGAAGAACTGCCCTGACCCGGTTTCAAACCACAACGCAAACGCGCCGCCGGAAGATTATCTTCGGCGGCGCGTTTTGTTTTTCCGGTCGGGCATTACTTCGGCGGTTCGATGGTTTCCCCGGCCTGAAGTTTGTCGAGAAAGGTTTCGGCTTCGGCGGCGCGGCCCTGTTTCTTGAGGACCAGCACATAGTTTCGGATGGCGTTCTGTCCTCCCGTCGAATTGAGCAGATTTCGCTTCTGGAACACGGCAATCGCACGAAGCAGGCTCGCCTCGGCGGGTTGCCATTTCTGCTGCGCCGCCTGCGCGATGCCAAGATTGGTCATGAGAACCGGATTGCCTAAAGCGACTTCCAGAGGGACCATTTTGGCTGCCTCCGGCGATACCGTGGAAAGTTTGAGCGAGGTCTGAAAACAGTTTTCCGCTTCAGGGAATTTCCGGTCGTCAAAATAGAGATTTCCAAGTTTGAAGTAGGTGCCCGCGGGGTTATCCGTCGAGGAGGAAATGGCGGCGTTCAAAATCGTCTGGTTTTGGGCTTGGGGGCTTCCGGTTGATTTGAGTGCCCGGTCAACCTGCTCCTCATTGGATTTCTTCCACGCTTCCTGGTGGCGGATCAGTCTTTGAAGAAGGTTTTCAGCTTCCGGCATTTTTTTGTGCGCGATGAAAATATCGGCCACTTCTCCATAGACCTTCACCGTGACCAGTTTGGCGTAGTGTCTTTCCTCTTGGTTAGAGGACGACAGGTTCTTCAGGGTAACGTCCAGCAAATCCACCGCGCTGAGGCCCACCAGTTCAGCGTCGTCGGTTTTTTTCTGACCTTCGAGCGCCTTGGTGAGCTGGTTAAGGGTCGAGATTCGAAGTTTGGGCTGGTCGCTTTTGGGGTTCCGGGTTTCCAGAACCCGCAAGGCTTCCCGATACAGGTTTTCCGCCTCCGCGAATCGCTTCTGGTCAGAGGCAAGATTGCCGTCCTTCATCAACTCATCCCACGTTTTTTGCTGGGCGAAAACGGGAAGGGCGAAAAACAGCAGGCAGACGAACGGGAGAAACACGTTCAGGGAACGTTTCATGGTGAATCCTTAAAAGTGGTCGGTTGGCGCCGGGCTCGCGAATGCGGGCAGTCCGTTTTTTAGCATAGGTTTACCGTACCGGCGTAACTTTTACTTCTCGATGGGCAGGATTTCGACCGATTCAACATCGCCGACGGAACTCGTCGCCGGGTCGTCTTCCGGGCGGTACATCACGATGATCGGGTTGGCAATTTTGGTCGAACACCCGATGCTGTCGAACCCTTCGGTGTGGGCCACGAAATCGGTGTCGGCAAACGACCGGACGCGCAGTTTCAGCACCTTCCCGGCGAACTTCACGAACATGAAAATCTTCCCGCCGGTGCATTCGAACCGGTCGAGCGCGCCTTCAACGCGTTCCACGCCCGCGCGGCGACGGAGCGTCGGAATAAAGGGCTTGGAAGTGGACGACGATGATGACGACGGCGCCCCGTCCGTCACCGGCACGAGGATGACGTCTTCGACTTCCCGTCCGCCTTTCGCAAGCGCCGCTTCATAGGCGACGGCGCTCGACAGGATGTCGTTGGCCTGCATGCGGATACCGGGATCGTCGGCCTCCTGGGCGAGGGGTTCGAGCAGGCGGCGGACCTCGGCGAACTCCTTTTTCCGCAGATGGATCTGGGCCTGGGTGAGGGCGAAATCCTTGCGTCCGGGCGCGAGCGTGGCCGCCTTTTGCGCGTTGGCGAGCGCGGTGTCGAGATTCGGCGGCTGCGCCGTCAGTTCAACGAACGCCAGCAGCGAATAGGCGTCGGCGTAGTTCGGCATCGCCGCAATCGCCTTCCCCAGTTCATCGCGAAGCAGCTTCGTCTGTTCGGGGCTGGCGCCGAGATTTCGGGTCAGCAGATAGGCGTACTG
>JAAFHI010000238.1 GCA_013298335.1 Actinomycetota bacterium | reverse complement strand
GGCGGCTTCGATCTTGCCGCCGGGACTGTCCACGACGATGACCGAGCAGGGGAAGCCGGACTTCGCGATTTCATCGGCGACCTTCCAGCCGTCGCTGACGTGATGCAGGACCACGCGGATGTTGAATTCCTTCGCGAAACGCAGCACGGTCAGAATGTCGTCGTGCCGGTGCGTGTGATAGTGGACGACCCGCTTGCGGTCGAGGATGTCGATGATGGCTTCGAGCGCGAGGTCGCGCGGCGGCAGCTTGGCCGGATCGCCCGCGGCGGCCCTGACCTTGTCGCGATAGGCCGCGGCTTTCACGAAGTATTCGCGCGCCATCTGGGCCGATTTCGCGCGCGTGCCGGGGAAGGGCGGCGTCGGGCGGATGGAGTTCGTGCCGTTGGCCATCTTGATGCCGCCGGCGACGCTTCCGTCATCGTTGTAGATGAAGAGTTCCTCGATGTTGGCGCGGCGGCGGAGTTTGACGTAGATGGTCTGGCCGCTCAGCAAATGCCCCGAGCCGGGCATGATGTTGACGGTCGTGATGCCGCCCGCGAGCGCCTTGACCATCCCCGGATCGCGCGGATTGATGGCGTCGAACGCCCGCGCATCGGGCTGCATCGCCGCGCTGCCGTCCGCGCCCTGCGGACCGCCGATGTGGCTGTGCGAGTCCACGAGGCCGGGCATCAGCACCTTGCCGGTGCAATCGACTTTCTCGGCGTCCTTCGGAATCTGGACCGCGCCGACCGCGCCCACGGCCACGATCTTGCCCTTGTGTACGATCAGGACGCCCTTCGGAATCGGCGCGCCGGTGATGGGAATGATTTCGCCTCCAACAAAGGCGGTCGGCTTTTCCTGCGCCAGTGCGGCGGACGAGAAAAGCCCGAACAGAAAAATTCCAACGAGGAATCTGAGTCTCACGAACCCTCCAGCGGGGACGGAACAGAATTCTCCGCAGCCTTCACGACCGAAACGGACGTCGGGCCGCGCGAAAGGTGAACCGAAAATGTTGTGTGTGCGGCGGAACTCTATCCGGCGGGGGGAACTTCACAAGTGGAAACTTGGCGGGGAGGTACTTTTTAATCGTCCGCCTCACCCTCCCGCATGACATCGAAGTCAACTTTTGCATCGGCGGGAAGTTTCGGAACCTGAAGCCAGACCTCGTGATACACGAGCGCCCGGCAAAGCTGGCGCGTTTTCGCGAACCTGATTTCGAAACGGTACCGCTTCGAATCTTCGCTTTTGAAAACCTTGTAAGAAAGGTCCGGCGGTTCGTGGCACCGCCCCGAAGTGAATCGAACGGCCAGCAATGTGAATTTTGAAAAGTCGATTTTCGAAATGCCCGCTTCGCATCCCTTCCCCTGATATTTCGCGATGAGTTCCTTCAGCTCCTCGCCGCTTTGGAAAACGGCATGGTCGGTACGGCCAAAAAGGAGCGAACAGGGAAGGGTGATCCGTTCCGCTTGCACCTGGGGTTCGGCGGTTACCGTTTGTCCCTTTATCGACGCGGCAAAAATGAGGATCAGAAGGAATGGGATGAAGCGGGAGCAACGGAGTCCGGTCATGGTGATTCGGGTTCTTTCTTCGGACGGTTGGAAAACGGGAGGTCCCAATTGAAACGGCGGGACCTTGGTAAGACGCATGCGTTTTCCTTCACGGACGAATTCACGCCCGCCTGGTTCCCGGCGTTTCGTTGCTCCGCGACGATGGGCGATGTGCTCCAAACCCGCTATTGAAAAAACTCAAGGTACTTCACGCCCGAGCCGGTATTGAACAGCACGATGCGTTCATCCGCGCCGACCTGCCCCGCTTCAAGCATCTTGCGGATCGCCACCGCGCAGGCGGCGCCTTCGGGAGCGGCGAAAATGCCTTCGGCCATGCCCATTTCCTTGACGGCTTCGCGCATTTCATCGTCGGTGACGGCAAGTGCCGTGCCGCCCGAAGCGCGGACTGCGTCCAGAATCAGAAAGTCGCCGATGGCGCGCGGGACACGCAGGCCCGACGCGCCCGTGTGGGCATTGGGGAACTCGGCGGCGAAACGTTCGCCGTTTTCAAAGGCCCGGACGATGGGCGCGCATCCGGCGGCCTGTACCGAAACCATGCGCGGACGCTTGCTCCCGATGAAGCCCATCGCTTCCATTTCCTCAAACGCCTTCCACATGCCGACGAGGCCGGTACCGCCGCCGGTCGGGTAGACGATCACGTCGGGCAGCGTCCAGTCGAACTGCTCGGCGATTTCGTACCCCATTGTTTTCTTGCCTTCCACGCGGTACGGCTCGCGCAATGTCGATACTTCAAACCAGCCTTCGTCCGCCTTGCGGCGTCCGATTTCGGCGGCGCAGTCGGTGATGAGGCCGTCGATGAGCGTCACGAACGCGCCGGTCTGCTCGCATTCGATGCGGTTCGCGCTCGGCGTGTCGCGCGGCATGAACACATGCGCTTCCATCCCGGCGCGCGCCGCGTAGGCCGCCATCGCCCCGCCCGCGTTGCCCGCCGTGGGGACGGCGACCTTTTTCACGCCGAGTTCCTTTGCCATCGAAATGGCCGCGGTCATGCCGCGCGCTTTAAAACTTTGCGTCGGGTTCTGGCCTTCGTCCTTGATGTACAGGTTGGCGAAACCGAGTTTCGCGCCGAGACGCTTCGCGGGAAGCAGCGGTGTGCCGCCCTCGCCGAACGTGACGATGTTTTCGTCGTGTTCGACGGGCAGTACTTCGCGATAGCGCCAGAGCGTGAAGTCGCGGTCTTTCAACGCCGCCTTGGTCAGACTGTGCGCGGCGCGTTCGAGGTCATAGCGTGGATAGAGCGGTTTGCCACAGGCGGTGCAAAGATTGAGGAGGAGGCCCTTTTCGTGACGGGCGTTGCAGGCGGTGCATTCGAGATGAGTCAGGAACATATCAAGGATGAAGGATGAAGGATGAAGGATGAAAAAACCTGGACCGATTATTTGATTGGAACCGGTTGCCGGCGCAAGTCGTTTTCGTCCCTCATCCCTCATCCCTCATCACCTGATATGGGAGTCTCGGAGTCTGGGCGTCTGGGAGTCTCGGAGTCTATGAGTCAAGCGCTTCGGATTTCGGACTCATAGACTCCCAGACTCCCAGACGCCAAGACTGCTTTACGGTGTTCCGTTCCAGTCGCCGACGATGGGAATGTCGTTGGGGTCGCCGTAGTTGAAATCAATGTCGGCGAAACCCGACGTGTTGGAGTTTCTCAAAAGCCAGCGATTGTCGCGCACGACGCCGATGGTATCGATGCCGTCGCTGTCCCAGTCGCCCGCGACGGGGCGATCGCCCGTCTGACCGTAAAAGAACTGGACGTCGGCATTCCCGGTGGTATTGGCGTTTCGGAGATACACAAATCCGTTCGTGGTGCGGAACGCGCCGATGGTGTCGATGCCGTTGCCGTCCCAGTCGCCGACGATGAAGGTGTCGGTGTCGAGACCGTAATTGAAGTCGATGTCGGCGGGACCGGCACTGTTCGAGTTCCGCAACAGGACGCGGTTGCCCCGGATGACGCCGACCGTGTCGATCCCGTCGCCGTTCCAGTCGCCCGCAATTGGAATGTCGCCCGGTTGACCATATGGAAACTGAATGTCGGCAAAGCCGCCGGTATTGGAGTTTCTCAGATAGAACACGCCGTTACGGTAGATACCGACGCTGTCGCTGCCGTCGCCGTCCCAGTCGCCGGAAATCGGAATGTCGGCGGGTTGTCCGTAGAAGAATTCCGTGTCGGCAATTCCAGTGGTATTGGCGTTTCTGAGATAGGCGAAGCCGTTAGAGGCTCGATAACTGCCTGGAGTGGGGACTCTGCGAGATGATTGAGCCACCGAAATCACTACGTTCCCGACCGTGATCCGTCCATTTCGTGCTGAACCGTAATTGGGGAATACGCGATATTGGATCGTGCCGCTGCCCTGGCCCTGAACAGGGCTGGTGACGAGAATCCAGGAGACATCCGTGCCGGCCTCCCAGGTGCAGGTGTTGGGGAGTGAAAAGGTTGCCGTTCCCTGTCCGCCGGTGTCCTGGAACGTGACGTTGCTGCTCGTGATCGTGGGGCAGGCGCAGATGTCGGAGCAGTCACCTGGCTGGGTGACGGTGACGAGCCGATTGTTGACGCGGATGAAGCCGGTGCGTTGTTGACCCGTGTTCGGGGCGATGGAATAGGCGACGGTCGCGCTGCCGTTGCCGCTGGAGAGAACGGAGATCCAGGGATAGGCGCTTTCGACGCGGCGTGGACAGGTTGATCCGGGGACCGTGAAGTTGAGCGTTCCGGTTCCGCCTGAGGCCGGGATCGAGAGTTCGGTTGGTGAAACTTCATCGAGACACTGATCGGTAATGAACCTGCACACTCCGACGCGGGGGATATTGTCGATGCGTCTGAAATCTCCTCCGACCAGCACTCGACCGCTTCCATCAAAGGTCATGGCATTGACGAAGAACCCCTCCCCCCCAACCTCGACTTTTGAGGCGTGAAAGGTTGGGTCAATGGTTCCATCGGCATTCAGCCGGAGGATTTCAAGTGTCTGCCCGGCTCTTGCAATCAAAATCTTCCCGTTTGAAGCAACGGCGGTCAAAAACAGGGAGTCGTTTGGGGGGAGTGAACTGGAAAAGCTGGTGTCGGGAGAGCCGTCGGCGTTCAGACGGAACAGTCGGTTGCGGGGCGTTCCGTTCAATCCCAGTCCAACGAGGATACGGTCATTCTCGACAACGAAAAGGTTGAATGTTCCGAAAGGGTCGGATGCGAAGCTTACGTTGAAGGTTGAGTCGAGACTTCCGTCCTGATTGAGTCTGGCCAGCCCGTTCGCGCCGCGGACGATGATTTTCCCGGCGGAATCGAGGGCGAACGGAAAAACCGAGTCCGTTGAAACGCCGGTATCAACCGGCTGGAAACCGGTATCCACCGAGCCGTCGGAATTGAGCCTGACAAGGCGGGACCGATTGAACCCGTTGAATTGGGTGAAACGGCCGCTGACGTAGATCTTGCCGCTCGGCGTCACCACGATTTTGGTCTGGAATGAAGCGGGAGGCGCCGCGCCGGCATTGAACGTGGTGTCGAGCGTGCCGTTGGGATTCAGCCGCGCGAGGTTGGTTCGCGCGCCCCCGCCGATACTGGTGAAAGAACCGGAAACCAGAATCCGGTTCGAGGAATCAAGGGCAATGGCTCCGACGGTATTGTTGCTCGGCGCGATGCCATTGACTGAAGGAAAGGGGCGAAACGTCGCATCCACCGTGCCGTCGCCATTCACTCTGGCAAGGGTCGGAATCGGGAAGGCTCCGCAGCTATCAAAGAAACCTCCGACCAGAACACGCCCGCCGGGGTCGGTCACAACCGAATGAACGACGCCTTGTTTGAGGTCATCGGTTCGAAAGGTTTCATCGCGGGAACCGTTTTCATTCAACCGACCGAGAGAAAGGGTCAATTGGTTGGTGTTGTCCTGAATGGAGTTCCCTCCATACAAAACCCGCCCGGTCGAATCCACTGAAAGCGTAATCCCTCCGGTGAAGAACATCGGGCTGACATACGATGCGTCAGGCGTTCCGTCCTGGTTGAGCCTCACCAGTGAGGAGGTAAGAAAGAAAAAATTTTGATGATTCGCCGCAATGATTTTTCCGGAAGGCGTAAAGACAAACCGGGCACCGACCCCGGTCGGCGGGTTGAATCCGGTATCGACTGATCCGTTCAGATTGAGGCGGACGAGTTTTTGGGTCGGCGTGAACGCATCGGAAACGAGAATTCTTCCGAATGGATCCAGTCCGAACGCGACCCCCGAGTCCGACAAAGAACTTACCCGAAGGGATATTCCCGATGTAAACCCGGAGTCGATTGATCCGTCCGCGTTCAGTCTGATCAGGCCGGGGCTGACATTGCCGTCGTTTTTTTTGAGATCGCCGAAGATGACGATGCGTCCGAGCGGGTCGAACGCGGCCCTGCGGACCGAATCCTCGGGATTGAGGGCGGGGATGAAGCCGGGATCAATAGAGCCGTCGGGATTGAGGCGGGCCAGGCCGCGCCGTCGGGTGTTCCCGTCGGAAATGGAAATTCCCCAGACGAGAATG
>JAAFHI010000124.1 GCA_013298335.1 Actinomycetota bacterium | reverse complement strand
GTCATGGACGCCCTTCTTGCGCTTCACCGGGTATTTTGCCCGACCGGCGAAGAAGTTCTCGAACGCCCGCCCCAATTGCTTGATCGCCATCTGCGGCGCGCACTTGGTCACTTCCAGCATCCACGGGAATTCTTTTCGCTTGACCGCGTTGAGTTCCCGACGCAAGGCGCTTTCGGTTGGTGTCGGCTGGTTCGGGTCGGCGCGGTGAAGCTCGTATTGCCGCTTCCATTCCGACAGCGCCCAGTTGTACGCAAAACGAGCCGTCCCGCAGGCTTTCGCAAAGTAGGTCGCCTGCCGGTCGTTCGGTTCAAGGGCAATTTTATGTGCCGTCAGCATTGCGGGATTCCTCCACCGCCAGCTTTACACCGTCGAGCAGCTTTTGGTTCTTCCGGCTGCGGCTCCCATACAGCCGCGCCGAAAACACCGTGATGATTTCGAGCACGTCACTGGCGAGGTCTTCTTCAAACGTTGTCTCCTCGCCCTGATTCAGAATGACAACTTCCACCCGTTTGATTTCACAAATGGCGAACACCAGTTCTGCTCCAAACCGAAGCAACCGATCCTTGTGCGTCAACACCAGCCGTCCGACCCGACCCGCGACAATTTCGTCCAAAAGGCGTTTCAGCCCCTTCTTCCGATAGTTCATCCCCGAACCAAGATCGGACACCAGTTCGAACGTCCATCCGCGTTGTGCGCAAAAGGTTTCCAAAACCAGTTTCTGACGCTCAAGGTCGGCTTTCTGATCGTGACTTGACACACGGGCGTAGGCCACCGTCCGCCGATCATCCACCAACTGAACCTGGTCGGTTGACCCGACCTACGAACACGAAGGGTTCGATTTTTGGCCACTCACGGTAGCAAGGAGATAGGTGGGCGGGAATTTTCAGCAAAAAGGTATCTTGGACGGCTTTTCGAGTCCACTCCAGGAGACCGCCGTGCAGTCCTCATCCACCAACGCCTACCCGTACCTTCCCGTTTCCCTGAATGACGATGAGTTGTCCGCCGCCTTCACGCCGACGGAGGTGGAGATCGATCTGGCCGAGGATCATACCCACGGCCTGGAATCAAAAATCTTCTTTCTCACCCTGTTCAAGTCCTTTCAGCGCGTCGGGTACTTTGTGCGGATGGCCGACGTGCCGCGCGCCGTCGCGGAACACATTTCGCTGATTTTCGGCGTCAATTACGAAAGTGTGCCGTGGGAAGCCTACGAGTCGCGGGGAACCCGGCGCCGCCATGTGGCCGTGATTCGGGAACATCTGGGCGTGCGGTCCTTCGACGAGGAGGCGCGCAAAGCCGTCGAGACGCTGTTTCGGGAAGTCGCCGAACACCGGGAAGAGATCGACGATTTCGTCAATGCCGGCGTGGAGGAGCTGATCCGGTTGCGGTACGAGCTTCCGGCCTACCGCACCCTTTCGGAGAGCGCCGGGAAAATCCGCGCGGAGGTCAATCGGCGGTACTTTTCGAGCGTTCGCGTGGCGCTCGGCCCGGAACGCATCGCCCGCATCGGCACGTTGCTGGTTGAGGAAGAAACCGAAGGTCGGTTCACGCTTTGGAATCGGGTTCGGACCGACCTCGGCGTTCCGACCGTCGAGGGGGTGCGGGCTCTGGTTGCCCGCAAGGAATGGCTGGAATCCCTCGATCTGCATCGTCCGGAGTTCTTCGCCGAAGTCCCGCGGTCCAAACTCGACTGCTTCGCGACCGACGCCGAAAGTCTTTCCGCCGACCGGATGTGGGAGCTGGTCGAGGACAAACGCGTGACCCTGGCGGCGGTGATGGTATCCCGCCAGATTGCCCGAATCCTCGATGACCTCGGCACGATGATCATCCGCCGGGTCCGAAAAATGCACACCCGCGCCCGGGAAACCCTGCGCGAGTATCTCTGGGAGCAACAATCGGAAACCGACCGCCTCATCGCGTTCACCCGGACCGTGCTTGAAACCTGGAAATCCACCGGTGGGAAAAAGCGGGTGGCGGCGCTTGAAGCCCTCATCGCGCCGGACCTGGACCGGAATCTGGCCGCCTGCGTCACCCACGAGGCCCACGCCGAAAGAAATCACCTCCCGTTTCTCTGGAAATTCCACAAGGGACACCGCAAGGTGCTGTTTGAAGCCGTCCAGGCCATCCGCCTGGTATCAACGATTCCGAAGGATCCCTTTCACCACGTCCTCGAATTTGTCCTCCGGCATCGGACAAACAAAAAAGCGTCCGTCGCACCGGTGGGTGGCGAGGGCAAGCCGCTTCCCCTCGATTGGATTCCGGAGCGGTGGTGGAAATTCGTGACCGGGGAGGCGCGCCGGTCCGACGTGGTGACGACGGTTGACCGACGCGCTTTCGAGATGGCGTTCTTCACCGATCTGTCCACCTCGCTCCAGAACGGCGATCTCGTCATCGCCGGCAGCAACGAATTTTCCGACTACCGGAACCAACTGGTCTCGACCGCCGAATTCACGCACCTGCTTCCCGACTTCATGGAAAGAATGGGACTTGACCGGTCGGCCCAGAACTTCATCGACCGGCTGCGCAAACAGCTTGGCGAGACCGCCGAACGGGTTGACCTCGAATTTCCCGACAACGAGCATCTTCGCATCGAGAACGGGCTTCCGGTCCTGTCGCGACTTGACCCCCGCCCGCTTCCCGCCGAATTCCGGGGCTTTCAGCGCCTGTTGCGCGAAACCATCCCGCCGCACGACATCCTCGATATTCTGTCGGATGTCCAGAGCTGGACCAACTTCGCGGCCTGTTTCGGAGTCCCGTCCGGCACCCGCACCCGGTTGGAGCAGCCGGCGCGCCATTCCGTCTTTTCAGTATTCGCCTATGGCTGCAACCTTGGCCCGAGTCAGGCGGCGCGGTCGCTGCCGGAGACCACCCGCCGCGAATTGAGCTACTTCAATCAGCGCCACGTCACTTTGAAACGCCTTGAGGCAGCCAGTCGACGCGTCCTCGACGCCTACGCCAAACTCCCGCTCCACCGGGCCTGGGGGACCGGCAAGTCGGCTTCCGCCGACGGCACCAAACGCGAGATCCATGACGGCAACCTGCTCGCCGAATACCATATCCGGTACGGATTCTACGGCGGCATCGAGTATTTCCACGTCAGCGACACCTACGCCGCCATCTTTTCCCATTTCATCCCGTGCAGTCTTCGGGAAGCCGTCTTCATCCTCGACGGATTGCTTCGGAACGAGAGTCAGATCCGGCCCGAAATCATTCATTCCGATTCGCACGGCCAGACCGCCGCGGTGTTCGGCATTGCCCACCTGCTCGGAATCAGGCTGATGCCCCGGATCAAGAACTGGAAGGATCTCGACTTCTGCCGTTCCCACGCCGCCGAGTGGTACAACCATATCGGCGGCCTCTTTACCGTGACCGCCGACTGGAAACTGATTGCCGAGCAGTACGACGACATGCTGCGCGTCATCGTGTCCATTCACGCCGGGCGGATGCTGCCGTCCACGATTCTGCGCCGTTTCGGCTCGGCGTCCCGCGCGAACCGACTGGCCCTCGCCTTTCGCGAACTCGGTCGGGTCATCCGGACCATCTTCCTGCTCGAGTACATCGACGATCTCGAACTCCGGCGGACCATCCACGACGCGATGAACAAAAGCGAACGCTTCAACCAGTTCAAGCAGTTCATCGCCTTCGGCGGAAGGGGGCTGATTGCGACCAACGACCGCGGCGAACAGAGCAAGCGCGTCGAGTACACGCGGCTGGTCGCCAACTGCGTGGTGCTGCACAACGCCTGGACGCTGACCAAGGCCATCCGCCGGATCGGACGCAAAGGCATTCGTGTCACCCCGGAGAGCGTCGGGCGGCTCAGTCCCTTCCTGACCGAACACATCAACCGGTTCGGGACCTACAGCTTCAAACCTCGCCGAAACACCGAGCCCATTGATTTCAAGCTCGACGCTTTGCGGGGATTGAAGAAGTGAGTGGGTCCGCCGAAACGAAGGCACTGGTTTCCGGACGTCGTGAAAGAACCCCGGTAGCGCCACGTTTGAGACCGTCCTGCCCGCCGAATCTTCAATATCCAGGGCTTTTCCGGACATTCCCGAGGGTTTCAGATAAAAATAGATTGCACAAACTGACATTATGCCGTGCGCGGTGCGACACGATGTTTGGTGATGATTTCTAGACCATTGACACATTAACTTCCTAAATCCAGCCACAAGCCCCCTTGGTAACCTCGTAATTTTTCTTAATCATTCCCTGTAAACTAAATTATTGCAGTAACTTACAGTTACTCAAGGAACTTGGCCTGGCAAAAGACGTTTTCAGGAATTTTTCGAAGAAAAGCTGAGAAGGTGCCAGCTCAACCGTAAGCGGGGTAGGGAAAGAATTCGCGCAGTTTTAGACGCTAAGCCATAAGCCCTTTAGAATAAACATATTGTAGGCCATCGCTGGATCCTTTGAATTCTGAAAAATGTAGTGGAACAGGTCATTATTCCCTGGTTTATCAGGTTAAATCGCAAGAAAAATCTGTTAGCGACCAAAACTGCGCGTTTTCTTACCCTACCCCGTATCAGCGCCGGTTGACGCGCGGACTTCAAATTCTGGCGTCCTACACCTTTTCAAAATCCATCGACGACGTTTCGGATGAAACCATCACCGGTATTCCGCCGGGCGCGCTCGACCTTCGGGTGGAACGCGGGCCGTCGGATTTCGACATCCGGCAAAATTTCGCGGCGGCCTTTTCGTGGAATCTTCCCGGACCGAAGGAAAACCGCTGGCTGCGCGGAATTCTCGGCGGCTGGGGAATGGACGGAATTTACCGGGCGCGGTCAGGCGCGCCGTTCAACCTCATCACGCAGGTAGCGGACCCGTTGAACGTCGGGGCCACCCGGCGGGCGAACGTCATCGCGGGCATTCCGCAATTTCTGGATGACCCGTCCGCGCCGGGAGGTCGGCGGGTGAATCCGGCAGCGTTTGCGGTCCCCGCGCCGGGGCGGCAGGGATCACTCGGTCGGAACAGCCTGCGGTGGCTGGCGGCGCAACAGTTCGACCTTTCCGCCCGCCGCGAGTTCAACCTGACCGAAGGCGTCCGCCTCCAGTTCCGGGCGGATATGTTCAACATCTTCAACAACCCGAACTTCGCCGATCCCGGCGGCTCGATTGATGTCGTCAACACGCCGACCTTCGGGCGCTCGCAAAGCATGTTGAACCGGAGTCTTTCCGGCGCGGGCGGCTCGGCGACCCGGCAAACGTCTCCGGCCAACGGGTTCAACCAGCTTTTCCAGTTCGGCGGCCCACGGTCGGTGCAGCTTTCCCTGAAACTTCTGTTCTGAAAGGCAAAACGCGAATGCGACGAGGCATATTCCCGTTCGGGGCGTTTTTTTTGGTTGGCCTGCTTTTTCTTCCGGCGTTTGGAAAGGTCGGAGTCGCCGATTCGCGGCGTCCCTGCTTTTCCCTCGCCGAACTGCCGAAGGAACTCAAGCCGGAAGCCGAAAAGCTGTTTCTGGAAATTCTGGACTCCGAGGCCCTCTACACCGTGCTGGACAACCAGAAGCCGATGAGCAGCGGGGCGCGGAGTTTCAAGTTTTCGGTCGCGAATCCCGATCTGAAAGACATAGAACGGGCTCGGCGCATTCTCGCCGCGTTTCGCTGCGACGACCGGTTTTACGCGGATGTCCACGTCTTTTCAGCGATTTACGAGGGGAACCGGCAGGCCGAGGTGGTGGTGTTCAACCTTCCCCGCCTGAAAACCGCCATCGCCGACCACCGGGAATTTTTCGAGAAATACGGCGTCACGCCGGAATCGCACCCGATGGACGTGCTTCAAATCGTGGAACATGCCGACGCGGCGGATCGCTGGCGGGGCTACGGCTATCTGTTCGGCTACCCCGACGCGGCGGTGGACTTCTTCGTCGAGGCGGGGGAATCCCAGAAAAAAACCGGGCAGTTCGTCAAACGCGAGTTTTACCAGATTCCCAGCTTCGGACGGGCGACCGGGGCGTTCGTCTGGGCCGTGCCGGTCGGCCACGCGGAAACCGACGAGGAACGCGAGATTCGGGAACGTTCAAAGGGAATCCTTGAGGAATACCGTGCCTTGCGGGAACGGTACGTTGGTTCGGGGAAACCCGGAGTCGCGGTTCTGTTGAATCAGGCCACCAGGCGAAAAGCCCGGAAGTAGGCTGGAGACAGGTCCCCTCAAAAACGGAAGGTGTATGACAGCTTGAAAAACAGGGTGGCGCGTTGCCGGAACAGACCTGAAGTTCGGCGGTTGGTCAATGGGTCCAGCCCGTTGAACAACAGGCTGTCGTAACCAAGGTAAACGGCGGTGCCGGGACGCGGGGTGTAGCTGCCGAGCACGCTCACCCCGATTTTTCGTTGCGAGGTGTCGTAGTCGAGGATTGACCGGATCGCGAGATTCTGGGTGATCTGGAAGACCGTCCGATTTCGCAGAATGTCCTGATTGAAAAATCGCGCGCCGCTTGCCCGATCCTTCAGGGAGCTTTTCAAATAGAGAAATTCCGAATTAATTTGGTTGGTCGGGCGAATGGTTATGGTTTGGCGCATAAAGAGAGAGTCGCCGACCGACGGATTGACCGGATCGTAGTTGATGCCGCCGCCGATGGTGACGACGCCCGAATAGCTCACCCGCTTGAACCGCGTCACCGCCGCGTAGAAATTCTGTTGCCGGTACGGGAGGATGCGTCCGGCGAATCCGTCCCGGTTGATCGAGTAGGAGTACGACGTTTCGATGCCGCGCCGCAGGTTGAAATCGAAGGCGAGAGAGATGTTTTGGAGTTCCGGGAATCCATCCGGGGTTCGTGACCGATAGGCGGTAGCATAGGGCCAGAACAGCGACCACCAGGATTTGTCGTCCTTGGGCTGGAAGGCATACCCGACTTCAAGCGACTGGGCGTGGAAACCCGTCCGGTCCACGAATCCGACGTCATTGCGAAATTCGGCGTCCACTTTCTGTTCGGTTCCGAAAATCCGCCAGTTTCTCCCGAACTGGTCGTATTTCAGGGTGTAGGACCGCCCGCTGGTCGAGGTTCCGTCCCTTTCCCGATTCATGGTTTGAACGAACTGCCCTCCGATACTCGTATCCGGGCGAATCCGGATGCGCGCATCGACCGAGAGCGCCGTATTCGACGATCGGGCAAACCGGGTATTGGTGAAAAACGCGCCAACGGTGGAATCCTTGAAGAAGTCGCGCCGATAGCGGGCCACCGTGAATTGCGCGTTCTTTCCGAAGTCGGGGTCTCCCGGTTCGAGCCTGCGACCGGCGGCCCGGTCCGAAGCCGTGAGAAAGCCGAACGTGTTCCGCCCGATTTTTCCGGTTATTTTCAGGCCCCAATCCGGATCGACGATGGTTCGGGTATTGACCAGATTCAGAAAGTCACCCATTGATGGCTGAAAGAACTCCGCGCCTTCAAGGAAAAATTGTCGACGTTCAGGGAAGAACAGCGCGAACCGCTGGTTGACGTTGATTTGTGGGACATCCGCCTCGACCTGTGAAAAGTCGGGGTTGGCGGTGGCGGTCACCGTGACGTTCGGGGTCGGCGAGAAGGTGACGGTCAGTCCGGGATCGAGTTTGTTGACCGAGTTGACGCGCCCGTCCGGTGGGAGTCGTTCGCCGGTATTCGTTCCGACGAGGGTCGGGGTGATGTCGAGGGTTCGCCCGGCCCGGATGTCGTCCAACCCGTCGAGCGTCGCCATTTGAAGCAGGAAGCCGGAAACGTCGCGCGAGATTCTGACCGACGAGGTCCGTTCCGAATTGCGGGCGATCCAACGGCGAAGGAAAATGCCCCAACGGGCGTCCTTCC
>JAAFHI010000867.1 GCA_013298335.1 Actinomycetota bacterium | reverse complement strand
GCCGCGGGGCGAGCCGCGGTGGTTCGACGGCGGGACGGTGGCGGAGATTGACACGGCTGCGTCGCAACTGGCCAACGGCGCGCAGGACTATTCGGGCGAAGAGGCAAAAGCTGCCATTGCCGTGCTTGAAACGCGGTTCATTTCACCCGCGTTGAAACTGACCGGGAAGGCGAAAAGGGTATACGTGGCGTTTGATGAAACGATTGCCGCGCTGCCGTTCGGAAAGATGATTGACGGGCAGGGGAAGCCGTTCGGCGAAAGTCGCGGACTGGTTTTCATCCGCAGCGGACGCGAACTGCTGACGATGAACCGGGAACGCTGAACCATCCCCGAAAAGAGAAAACGGAGCGACCGTTTCAAGGCCGCTCCGTTTTCGTTTCAACCGGTTGTTTGTGATTACTCGACCGTGGTGACCGTGATCGGTTTCTGCTTGGGAAACAGCATTCCCGCGACGCCGAGCGCGGCGGAGGGCAGCATCACCGCGGCCGGCAGCGCCGTCGGAATCGCCGTCAGCAGCGCCAGCAGGACCGCCTTGCCGAGCGCCGACTGGTCGTCGTCGCGCGACAGGCTGCGCTGGATCAGGAAGGCCGCGCATCCGAACACCGCCGCGACCGCGACCGAGAGCGGCCAGGTCACACCGCCCGAAAGACCTTCACCCACGAACAGCATCGAATCGACGGCGAACATGCCCATCGCGGTGAGCGGGTGGATTCCGTATTTCTGAGTGAACGAAGCGAGATTCATGGTGGCCTCCGGTGGAGAAATCAAAGTGTCGCGTTTTTCATTACGCCGGGCGAAAGATGAAAGTTCGCTTCGCAAGGTTGCCCGCGGGCCGGGAATGACGGATTGCCGGGCGCGGGGAGTCTTTTCGCGGACGCGCTTCGCCGATACGATGAGAACCCCGAGTTGTACCAATTCTTCTTCGCGTCGGTCGTTCAATGAATCAGGAAACCAGTCCACCGCCGTCCCCCCGTGGGACGCTTCAACCGCGGATATTGAGTGTGGCGGTTGTCGTCCTGCTCGCCTACTACGGCATCCGTTTCGGTCTGTCGTCGCCGTTCGAAAACCTTTACGGCGATTATTCGCGGCGAGCCGCCACGGTCGGACCGGTTCGTGTCCGCGCCAACGTCCCCCTCGCGCCGGACAAGTTCGTCACGCTGCTCGGCCTTGGCGGCACGCTCGGCTGGCTGGGCGCGGCGGCGGTCCAGCGTGGCCTCAGGCGTCCCAATCCGCTCTCGCGGCTGTTGCGGGTGACGGGAAGTATTGCGTTGATTCCGCTCGGACTCTATCTGTTGACCTATGGCGGTCTTCTCGGACTGCTCGGCCTGATCCTGTATGGCGGATACGCGCTGGTCCGTTACATCGTTGCGGGTGGCTGACCTGGTTGAAACAGGAGCCGCCTGTTTCAACGGGGTAACTGTTCAGAGTCCCCCGCTTCAGCGGGGAGAATTTCGGGAGTTTCCTGATTCTTCCCCGTCTTTCCATGAAAAGACCTCGACGAAACCTGGTTTTTCTTTGGCAATTTCGACGCACGCCCATTTTTCCCCGCTGAAGCGGGGGACTCTGAACAGTTACTCAACGGGAAAGAAAATTCCGCTCGCGGTTGAACCAGGCGCGCGGCATCATGCCGGGAAACTGTTTGAAAACGAGGCCGACCATGATTCATCCGACGAAAAAAGACCCGTGGGTCGTACTCCTGATGTATTTCGGACTGGCGGTTCCGACACTTCTCCTCGCGAGCATGTTCTTCAAGGGCGGCGTGCCGATCCAGGCGCTGCCGGTGCTGCTCGGCGTCGTGGTGTTTTACGTGCTGCTGCTGCTCGCGGTCGCCACGCCCATCGAGTACGAACTGTCGCCGACCGTGCTGCACATCCGCGCCGGATGGCTGCTCCGCATCAGTATTCAGGTGGCCGATATTCTCTCGGTGCATCCGACAAATAATCCGTTAAGCAGTCCGGCGCTGTCGCTCGACCGGCTCGACATCCGCTATCGCCGCGGAAAACGGGAACGCTCGGTCATGATCTCGCCGTTGAACAAGGAGGAATTCGTGCACGAACTTGCTTCCTACGATTCGGGCTTCACGCGCAACGGCGCATCGGTCGTGCGGATGGGAAGGTCGTAGCTCCTCGTCGGGGTTCGCATTGGGTAAGGGACTTGCTATGTTCCTTACCGGTAACGTGTTCAGCCGCCGGTCGCCCTGCCCTCAAGGACAGGGCTATTGAATTTCAAGCCTCGTGAACGAGGCTGAAGAATTGAAAGAGCCTCGTTGACGAGGCTTGTTGGTGAACCGCCCTGTCCTTGAGGGCAGGGCAAGAGGAATACCCGATGCCCGCCGCTCCCGTTTCGCAACCCGAGCCGATGCTCGATCTGCTCATCATCGGCGCCGGTCCCGCCGGACTCGCCGCCGCCTACGCCGCCCGTCAGGCAAATCTGTCGTACGTCGTGATCGAGCGCGGCCTTATCGCCCAGACCGTCTACGATTACCCCATCGGCAAGCCGCTGTTTTCGACGCCGAACGAAGTCGAACTCATTCCCGGCACGCTCAAGCCGCGCGACGGCCACAAGCCCAC
>JAAFHI010000673.1 GCA_013298335.1 Actinomycetota bacterium | reverse complement strand
GGTTGAAGCCGGTGAAGAAACCTTCCCGGACGGCGGCGCGGGCATCGTCGAAGTCGCCGCCAACGATCCGCTCGCGATGGCACGCGAGTCCGAGGAAATCGCCCGGACGCAGGCTGAAGAAGTTCAAGGCGTGCCCGAAGGAACGCCCGTCCAGAACGGCAAGCCGACCATCACGATTCTTCCCTCCGAGGCCCCGATCACCCACAACGGTACCGACCCGAACCTCAAGCCGATTCAGCCGAACGTGAAGCCGAGCCAGCCCCAGAAATAGCACTCGCCACCGAAAACCGGTTTACAAACCAAAACCGTACGGAACTGCCCAATACGCTCCGCTAACAACGCCTTTCGGCATCGGAGATCGGTTCACGACGGCCCCTGCTTGCGACCGATGTTTCCCACCTCGTGCTCAACGCCCTTCGGCATCGTAGATCAGTTCACAACTGCATTCATCACAAAGAGCCTCGTGGATACCAAGTGCTCAACGCCTTTCGGCATCGGAGATCGGTTCACTACCTTGAAAAAGCAGCTTGAACCCGATTTCTTCGTGCTCAACGCCTTTCGGCATCGAAGATCGGTTCACATTGAACGCCACATCGCGAGCCTGTCGCAAATCTAGTGCTCAACGCCTTTCGGCATCGGAGATCGGTTCACTCAGCCGCTCGTCCCAGTACCACCGCGTGGTCCGTGTGCTCAACGCCTTTCGGCATCGGAGATCGGTTCACGAAATGTCGCCTTCAATCGTCAGGGCGTCGCCTTTGTGCTCAACGCCTTTCGGCATCAGAGATGGGTTCACGAGCGCGGAGGGAGACAGCCCGTAGTGGGAAACCGTGTGCTCAACGCCTTTCGGTATCGGAGATGGGTTCACCGACCGCGCTTTTTTATAACGTCGTCCTCGGTGAGTGCTCAACGCCTTTCGGCATCGGAGATCGGTTCACCCTGTCGCGAATAGAAACCCAGCCAGTTCGGCGGTGTGCTCAACGCCTTTCGGCATCGGAGATCGGTTCACGAACGGTCGTTCACTGACCCCACCCTGCAATGGAAGTGCTCAACGCCTTTCGGCATCGGAGATCGGTTCACTTTCTGGACTGCCCACAACGCAATCATTTGCGCAATATGCTCAACGCCTTTCGGCATCGGAGATCGGTTCACCTGTTCGAAGAATCGACGAGGTGTCGAGTGATCAAGTGCTCAACTGCTGTGGCCGGAGACATGATGGGCACCAGTGGATAATTTCATGGTTCTTGTGCGGATTCGATGAAAACGAGTCATTTGAAGTCTGTGACCGTGTTTTTTCGCCATCGGGATTGACGGAGTTCTGAATCGAGCGCGGGGCGAGTACGCCTATCCCTGATAAAGCACACGAAGTCTCAACAGGTCGAATTTCGCTCGCCCGTACATCTGACGCTTGATCAGTTTGAGCCGGTTGATCTGGCCTTCGACCTGTCCGTTTGACCACTTGCGGCTGAGTGCATTGCGAACTGCCGCTTCGTCGCCGGCAAGGCTTTTGGCAAATCCGACCAGTTCCTTCACGCTGCTTGTTTCGGCGTCCTTCATCCACTGGTCAAAGGCTTTCCGCTCCCGTTTTCTGACCAGGGCGTGAAACCGGCGAACCAGCTTCGTTGCCGCGGCAATGTCCGGACTCTCTTCCTGGACGGCTTCACGGACGGCAATCTGCTCTTCTTCAAGCTGCTCCTCCGGCAACAGCAGCCACCAGGTCAATTCCCTCGACGAAGGGGCAGCGATCACTTTCGGCAGTGCTTCTCCGGTTGGCCGACTCCCCCAACGTTTTGAGCAATAACGAACAATCCCGGATCGTTTCCCCCGGTAGCCAAGAGCGTGAATTTCCTTCAGAAGAAGGACGATCCGGTAACACCCCTCCCGCCACCGGCGGTCAATGTGTTCGGTGAATGCGTCGATCAGCTTTGGGCGTACCGGGTAGCGCGCCATTTCAGGAAATGTTTCAGCGAGGGCATATTTTCTGGCCGTATGGCGCTCTATTCCAAGTCGTCGCCCAATTTCGCGGAAGCTCACTCCCTTCGCATACATCGCGCGGACGTCTTCCCACAACGACACTTTCTTCTCGATTCGCCCCTCACGGATGGCGCGTTGATTTTCCTGCCGGAGTGTCGGTTTCCGTTCAGGCTTCGGCATCGGGTCTGGATCGGGCGACAACTGGCGATTCAACTCGCGAACGGTTCGCCGAACATCGGGGCTCTGTCGGGTGACGACATCCCGCAAGGTCTGAGTCGCGTTATCCATCAGATGCCACCGATCCGCGACCTGTACGGCCTTGGGCGCACCCGCCCGCGCGGCTTCGGCGTAGGCCACCGAACGATCCCGCGTGATGACTTGAATTCCTTTTCTCGTGGAGAGCCAGTTTTTCACGGTTTCGGTGGTCCGGTCCGGCAACAGATCCACCGGTCGGCGGGTCTCCAGATCGACCAGAATCGTCCCGTAACGACGGCCTTTCCGAAACGCGAAATCGTCGATTCCCAGCTTCTTCGGGGTCGGACATTGAAGTGCGGCCCGTTTGCGAACCGCGCGCAGCACGGTCCATCGACTGACTCGGCCATCAAGGCGCCGACTCAGCCGCGCCGCCGGATTTCCTCCGATGGACAGTCCCAAGTCCGCAATCCGGTCTTCAAACCGGACTGTCCGTCGGCCATACCGGACAACCAAGTTTGGGAGTTGCTCGGCGAAAACGAGAAACGGGCATCTTGGTTTCTCGCAAAAGAACCTGCGGACCCGAAGCTGAATCCGGACCGGAATCCCCGACCAGGCAAGATCCCGGACGGTACGCACGTAGCGACTGTGAACTTTTGTAGCCGGAGAACCGCATTTCGGGCAAACGACCGCAGTTTGGCGGCTTCGGGCACAAATCAGGATGCCCTGATCGTCGTTGGTGACCTTTTCAAGGATGAGGTTTGCCGGATCGGGAAGAATGCTCGCCATGGTTTCGGTCCCCCTGACTCGAATGCCCATGACCAATATCCTGAATTTCGGGCCGGGGTTCCAGCCTGTCACTCAACTCGCTTCATCGAATCCGCACAAGAACCATGAAATTGGTTCTTGTGCGGATTCGATGAAAACGAGTCATTTGAAGTCTGTGACCGTGTTTTTTCGCCATCGGGATTGACGGAGTTCTGAATCGAGCGCGGGGCGAGTACGCCTATCCCTGATAAAGCACAC
>JAAFHI010000759.1:467-2932 GCA_013298335.1 Actinomycetota bacterium | reverse complement strand
CCAACGGCTTCGAAAAAAACCCTCTTCCGAAAACCAAAAGGAAAACCAATGAAATACATTTCCATCTTCCTCGCTCTCTCTTTCTTTTTTCTTCCGGCGGTAAATTTGGGGGCAACCCTGAACCCCGGAAAAAAGGTGTCGTCACGAAGGAAGCCTGAAACGACGCCAGGTCCGGTCGTCCCCGAAAGTGGGTCGTCAGCCCCGGCACCGAGGCCGACGCGTCAGCCATCGACCAAGGACCTGGAGCAGGGTGTCCATTTTCTGGACCCGGATTTTGAAGGTGACCCGATTTCCATGGAACTGAACGGAGTTGACCTGTACGAGTTCCTGGAGTTCTTCAACACCAACTTCGGGCTGAATTACGTGATTGACGACAGCGTACCCAAGACCTCGATTTCAATCCGCGTCAGCCTGCAACCCTGGAATCAGATTGTCCACAGCGTCCTTCAGGCAAAGCGTCTGACCGTTCGGAGCGGCAAAAAGGGCAAAGGAATTTTTCGGGTCATGTCGCTCAAGGCTTCCTCGGAAGAAGAAGAAGACATCCGCAAGGAGCGGGAAACGGTTGCACTGAACCAAACCCGAGTTCAGAAAATTTACCGGCTGAAGAATCGAAGCGTCAGCACGGGCGCATTCATTCGGGCCGGGGGAGGAGCAGCGGATACTTCCGCGACGACTACCGGTGGAACAACTGCTTCAACCGATGGGTCAGGATTCCAGGGCAGTGGGCTGAAGATCATCATCCAGAACCTCCTCACGAAAATTGGGAAAGTTGAGGAAGATCGCGAGACGAACTCGTTCATCATCGACGACACTCCGGCGGCACACGAGCGAGTCGCCAAAATTCTTGAAGAGCTGGACCGACCGGAGCCGATTATCGAAGTGGAAGCGCGGCTCGTGGTGGCCCGAAGAGATTACAGCCGAAACCTCGGCGTCATCCTCAATGTCGGCGCGAACTCGAACGGCTTTGGAATTCAGGGGGGGACGGCCCCGAATCCGATTGCCGGTGTCTCTCCGGCAGGTGGTCGAGGAACGGTTCCCGGCGCGCAACCGAACGGAAGCCTCGGACTGGGATCGGCGGCGAGCAGTGTCCTCGGCTTCAGTTTGAGTCGGGGGACCTACAACTTGCAGGCAGCCATCAACGCGATGGAAACGAAAGGCGTCGCCCGTACGATTTTGGCCCCGCGGACAAGGGTGATCAACAACATGACGGCGACCCTTGGAAACGGGGTGGACATTCCCTACGTTCAGGCAAGCCCTGTCGGGGGAGGCCAGGGTGGAGTCGGGGTGGCTCAGACCACCACCTTCGCCAACGCATCGCTCGGCTTCAATGTGACGCCCCAGATTGCCGGCGACGAAATTGTCCTAAAGATTGATATAAGGAACGATTCGCCTTCAGGATCGGCCGTAAATGGCCTTCCTTTGATCACCCGCCAGCAGGCTTCCACGACTGTACGATGTCTGGACGGAGGCACCATTCTTATCTCGGGACTCCTTTCCGATCAGGAATCGAACAACCTGAACCGTGTCCCCGGTCTGGCCAATCTGCCCGGCATCGGGAAACTTTTCGAACGCAAGGATAAGCTGCATTCGGAAGTCGAGTTGCTGTTCTTTGTCACCGCGCGGGTGGTCCGACCCGGTGAAGAAGAAATCATCGTCGAGCGCCCCCAAGGGATCGACGTGCCGAACACTCCCGAACAACCGCTGCGGCCTTTACCCCCGATTGACGCGCCGAAACCGGATGCGAAGCGGAAGGAAATCGAGAAAGTGAAAACACCGGCTCCTGCCGTTTTGAACCCCGAGGCGAAACGTACCGGTGAAGTCGTAGCGCCGCCCGCGAAGAAAAAGGAAGGTGACGAGTAATGCTTTCATTTTTTCTTATGATTGGGCTGTTCGCTCCGGGGCAGCAACCGCCGCCGCCCAAAACGACGGCACCGTCTCAACCGGCGGGTCAGCAGCCACAACCGGCGACCGGGCAAACTCCGAACGGTCAGGGAGCCGGCGCGACGACCACGCCCCAAACCCCGCCGCGCTCGACCAACACCGATCCGTTCTTTGATCCGGGGGCGGTCAGGAAAAGGGCGTTGCTCGTGCCGTGGGAGTCCGCCAGTTCCCGGGCCGAATACGCAAAAAAACAAGGCTTGGGCAACCTTGGGAAATACCTGTCGAACGAGGTGACCCTGGTCGGAATTTATGAACAGGGCGGAGAGGTGGTAGCGGGGTTTCGGACTCCCGATAACTCCGGCCTCACGTTCGCTACCGTGGGTTCGCGGTTCTTCAACGGGAAGATCGTTCGAATCGTCAACGACGTGGACTCGAAAAACAAAAAAGTCGTGGTTGAAGGCCGACTCCAACCCAACGGCAAAATCGAACGCATCGAGATTCCGCTCAGAAAGGAAAGCTCCCAATGAATATCGTAGAGAGAAGAGTGCGAGACGAAGGGACGGCTATCGGTCAGGTTTACCGTA
>JAAFHI010000759.1:0-457 GCA_013298335.1 Actinomycetota bacterium | reverse complement strand
CGCGGAGGCAAGCGAGTTCCGCCGACAGGTGGAAGCTGGACAAACTCCCCAGCGGGTCCCGAAAACCTGGAGATATGCTTGGACCCAAATTGGAACGAGCCTGGTTTTTGCAACCGAGCAGCCTTTTTTGGGCGAAGAATCGAATTATAGGCTGCCCGAAGAACTCTGCACGGCCCTCGCGTTTTCGAACGTCAAAAGGGGAGACCTCCAGGCCGCTGCTTCAACTGTTCACTGGAACGTTACCGAGACCCGCATCCAGCTTTTCGTTTACCGAAAAGATAGTTTGGTCGGGTTTGATTCCGAGTCATACCGGAGACAAACGGGACCGGCGGATGCGATTGCAGCGCTGCTTGAGCGGGCAAAAATCGACGCCAAGACGCTTCAAAGAATGTTTTTGACTGGGATTTCCAGTGTCATTCTTGGTTACGACGACTGGTTGCTCGAAACCTTCAAGAAA
>JAAFHI010000264.1:3617-5732 GCA_013298335.1 Actinomycetota bacterium | reverse complement strand
GGAGTTTGATCGCGGCGTCGCGGTCGCGCCGCTCGAACGCACCGGCAAGACGCAGAAGCGCGGGACGCGGGTGACCTTCAAGCCGGACACCGAAATTTTCACCTTCACGGAGTACAACTTCGACACGCTCGCCCAGCGGCTGCGCGAAAAGGCGTTTCTGACCAAGGGGTTGCAGATCACGCTGACCGACGAGCGCGGCGAAAACGAGCGCAAGCAGGAATTTCTGTACAAGGGCGGCATCGCCGAATTTGTCGCGCATTTGAACCGCAACAAGACCGTGCTGATGCCGCAGCCGTTCTACTGCGAAGCGACGCAGGGCGAAACGACGGTCGAAGTGGCGATTCAGTACAACGACGCCTATGACGAAAAGGTGTTCAGCTTCGCCAACAACATCAACACGATCGACGGCGGCACGCACCTTTCGGGATTCCGGACGGCGCTGACGGCGAGCCTCAACAGCTACGCGCTGGCGGAAGGTCTTTCAAAGCAGCTCAAGGAAAACCTGAGCGGCGACGACGTTCGCGAAGGTCTCGTGGCGGTGGTCAGCGTCAAGATTCCGCAGCCGCAGTTTGAAGGCCAGACGAAGAACAAGCTCAACAGCGACGTGAAGGGGCTGGTGGATTCAATCCTTCGCGAGCAGTTGAAGACCTACTTCGGCGAGCACCCGGCGATTGCCAAACGGTTGATTCTGAAGGCGGTTGACGCGGCGCGGGCGCGCGAGGCGGCGCGGCGGGCGCGTGAAATTTCGCGCAAATCGGCGCTCGGAAGCCTGACGCTGCCTGGAAAGCTGGCCGACTGCTCCGAGAAAGACCCGACGAAATCGGAACTCTTCATCGTGGAAGGGGATTCGGCAGGCGGGTCGGCCAAGCAGGGCCGCGACCGGAAGACGCAGGCGATTCTGCCCCTCAAGGGAAAGATTCTGAACGTCGAGAAGTCGCGCTACGACAAGATGCTGTCGCACAGCGAAATCGGCGCGCTGATCATGGCGATGGGAACCGGCATCGGGAAGTCGGAGTTCAGTCTTGAAAAACTTCGCTACCACAAAATCATCCTCCTGTGCGACGCCGACGTTGACGGTTCGCACATCCGGACGCTGCTGCTCACGTTCTTCTACCGGCAGATGCCGGAACTGATTGAAAACGGGCACATTTACATCGCCCAGCCGCCGCTTTACAAAGTGAAGAAGGGCAAATCGGAGCAGTACATTCTCGATGATCGGGAAATGAACAAGTACCTGCTCAAACGGGCGACCGAAGACATCAAGGTCAAGGTTGAAAAGACCGGACGGGTGCTGGAAGGTCGGGAACTTTCGAAATTCCTCGACAAGCTGCTGGAATTCGACGGATTTTACACCAAGCTCGACCGACGGCTCATTCGTGACGGTCGGCTGACCGACATCATCCTGAAAGTCTTCACGAGCGAAGGCGGATGGGGCAGCGGTCGCAAAATGCACGGCCTGTTCGAAAACGACGTGCTGCTCGGAAAGCTGAATGCCGCGCTGGCCGATAGCGGGTACGACACGTCGCTCGACCGCGACGAGGAACACAACCTGTTCAGCCTGTCGGTCAGTTCGACGAATGGTCGGGGCCGGATTGACTGGGAACTGGCGACGCACGCCGAGTTCCAGAAGTGCGTGTCGATTTACGGCGAGCACAAGGAACTGATGGAAGCGCCCTACATCGTGGAAAACGGCACGACGACGAGTGTGGTCCCGACCCGCGCCGCGCTGGTGGACCAGATCTTCAACGGGGCGAAGCGCGACCTCAACATCCAGCGGTACAAGGGGTTGGGCGAAATGAATCCCGAGCAGTTGTGGGAAACGACGCTCCACCAGGAGAAGCGGACGCTGCTTCAGGTCCGGATCAACGACGCGGTCGAAACCGACGGCGTGTTCACGGTGCTGATGGGTGACGCGGTCGAGCCGCGCCGCCGGTTCATCGAGCAGAACGCCCTCGACGTGAAAAACCTCGACATTTAACCCGAGTTTTCACCTTCAAAACGAAAGCGCCGCCGGGGTTTGAAACCCGGCGGCGCTTTTCGGTTGGCGTTTTGAATTTTCAGGGAAGGTTGGATTTGGTTTTGACGGTCGTGGTCGTCGTGCTGGGGGCTTCAAGA
>JAAFHI010000264.1:0-3607 GCA_013298335.1 Actinomycetota bacterium | reverse complement strand
CTACACAAGTGAATGAACCTGTTATTGGAGAAAAAACTGGAAAAAAGAAAGCTAGACTAGGCGAAGATTTTTCTCGAAAAGAGCGAAAAATCTGAGTTGGAAACAAGTTTTCCTCGGCTTTTGTCTTGGTTTTTAACTTATTCGTTTCGTTTTCTCGCGCCAATAACAGAAAATAGGGTTGTGTAGAGACAAAAGCCTCAAGGACAGGGCTACTTGCTTGCAAGCCCCGTGATGGTCTTTGAAAAATTGTTTCGGTCATATCCGGCAAGGCGCGGATGCGCCGGCAGATAATAGCCGCGCCCGTCAGGGCGTGGTTGGTCCGGCAACCACATCCGGAGCGCCAACGGCGCGGCACAGAAAAGGAGTGTGCCGCCGCTCCGCGGCTCACGGATATTTCCCGCCAATCCACCCCACCCTCACGGGTGGGGCTATTATCTGGCGGCGCATCCGCGCCTTTTTATTACCGGTTCAATTCGTCAAAAACCATAACGGGGCTCCGGAATCGAAAAAACCGGTTTGAGCCTCGTTCACGAGCCTTGTTTCTGAATAGCCCTGTCCTTGAGGGCAGGGCGAACGGCGACGGCTGAACAGTTACTTTTCAGGGAAGGTTGGATTTGGTTCTGACCGTCGTGGTCGTGGTGCTGGGAGTTTCGAGCAGCGGTTTGATGCCGGGGGTGGTTTTTTCAAGTTTGACCCCACCGTAATTCCGGTATTTGGCCCCGTCGAGATCGGCGAAATAGGAATATCGCCCATCAATGTTGTGTTGCTGCGGGGTGGCGTGGATGACGAATCCCTTCCGGTTTTCGGTCAGTTCGATTTCGATCCGGTACCCGAAATATGCGCCATCTTCAAGCTGCTCAAGCATTTGGCCGAGGTCGGACCGGGTGTTTGCCTTGTCGGCGACAAGCTCCTGCAACGTACCGTACTGGCCGCGGTGATTCCGGGCAAAGAACTGCTCGATTTCAATCAGCACGTTCACCGCTTTCCCCGCCTTTTCCTCATTGTCGATCATCACCGAGAAAACGCCGGATTGACTGAGGGCAAAAAACTTCGATTTGTGGAATTGCGCGAGGGATTGGGTATCCCGGTCGCCGATAATCCACTTTTCATCCGAAAGGATCAGATTGACCGGGACGCTGATCGTCTGAACGACGCCTTCGGCGCTTTTCCCGACGGGAATCTTGACGAACACCGTGGCATCGTTGCCGATGATGCTCTCGCCGCCGATGTCGATCTTTTCAGGAATGCCGCCCGCAATTCTGGCGAATTCTTCCTCGAACTCCGCCGATTCCTCGGGCGTCAGCTTTTCGACGGCGGGCGCACACACATGAAGCCGGAAGGCGTCGACGTATTTCTTTTCCCGGAGCAGTCGATAGAACTGCCTGACCGTGTCACCCGGCGTGAGTCTGGCCGGAGTGGTCTGGGCGTGGCCGGTGGCGGCCAAAAGTGAAAAACAGAGGAGAACCGGGACGAACGCTTTGAGGGAGAGGGCGGTTTTCAGTGGCATGGGAAATCTCTTACTGAAAAAGGGGCTGGATTGGCATCCGCCCCTGATTGACCCTTGACGAACGACCGTTATGGCCGCAACCGATTGAGCATGCGTGGGAAAGGAATCGTTTCGCGGACGTGGTCGAGTCCGCAGACCCAGGTGACGCACCGCTCGATGCCCATTCCGAACCCGGCGTGGGGCACGCTGCCGTATTTTCGAAGATCGAGATACCACTCGAAGGCTTCGCGGGGGAGGTGATGTTCGGCGATTCGGCTGATGAGTTTGTCGTAGGACTGCATGCGTTGCCCGCCGCCGATGATTTCGCCGTAGCCCTCGGGCGCGAGCACGTCCACGCACAGCGCGAGGTCGGACCGCGTCGGATCCTCTTCCATGTAAAAGGCTTTGATCTGCGCCGGGTAGCGGTGAACCATGACCGGCTTGTCGAACTGACCGGAAATGAAGGTTTCGTCCGGCGCACCGAAATCGCCGCCCCATTCGAAAAAGTTTTCGACCTTGCCGTCGGCGTGGCCCTGCTGGAGCATTTTGACCGCGTCGTCGTATTGCAGGCGGGGAAACGGCGGGACAATGGCCGCGAGTTTGGCGGTGTCGCGTTCGAGAACCTTGAGTTCTTCCTGCCGGTTTTCGAGGACGCGCTGGACCACGAAACTGAGAAACCGCTCCGCGAGCGTCATCACGTCGTCGAGTTCGGCGTAGGCGACTTCGGGTTCGACCATCCAGAATTCCGTCAGATGCCGGCGGGTTTTGGACTTTTCGGCGCGGAAGGTCGGGCCGAAGCAGTAGGTTTTGCCGAGGGCGGCGGCGGTGGCCTCGTTGTACAACTGGCCGGACTGCGTCAGAAACGCCTTTTCGTCGCCGAAATAGTCAACTTCGAACAATGTCGTCGTGCCCTCGCAGGCGGCGGGCGTCAGCACCGGGGTGTCGGCCAGGATGAACCCGTCGTTGTCGAAGAAATCCCGGACGGCGCGAATGATTTCATGTCGGACGCGCAAAATGGCATGCTGTCGTTTCGAACGCAGCCACAAATGGCGATGGTCCATCAGGAATTCGACGCCGTGTTCCTTCGGGGTAATCGGATATTCCTGCGCAAGCTGGACGAGTTCGATTTCGGCCACGTCGAGTTCGAACGTGCCGGGTCGCTTGGGATGTTCGCGGGGCGTTCCGGTCACGATGACCGAGGATTCCTGGGTCAGCGTTCCGGCGAGTTCCCAGACCGCTTCGGGAACGGCGTTTTTCGGAAGAATCCCCTGAATGATGCCCGAACCGTCGCGGATTTCGAGAAACATCAGTTTTCCGCTCGAACGGACGTTGTAGAGCCATCCCTTGATGGTCACGCTTTCACCGGCGTGGGCGGCAACTTCGGAAATGTAGGTTTGTTTCATGGTGATTGTGCGCCGGTCGGTGCGTACCGAATCCCGCGTCAGTATGATGATGAAGGTTGAAGTTCCTCCGGCGTTGGCCACGGACGGACGCCCGATTCCAGACCGAGAATTAAACGAGGAAATAGCATGGCTGAGGAATGTGAGCAAACTGAAACCGTGGCCGCGACGGCGTATTTGAAGTCAATGCTGGGAGAATTACGCCTGACCGGCGAGCGCGACCCGCATCTCGAATGCACGGCGGCCAACGTGACCGAGTTCTGGGCCGAGTTTTTTGCTCCTTATATAAAGGATGCCCCGCCGCCGCCGGTCTCGACCTTTCCCGCCGAGGAAATGGCTGGCCAGTTGGTGCTTTTGCGCGATTTGCGGTTTCACTCGATGTGCGCGCACCACCTCATTCCGTTTTTCGGGACGGCCCACATTGCCTACGTCCCGGACCGGGTTTCCATCGGCATCGGCGGCCCGGCCAAACTGCTCGAACATTTTTCGCGGCGTCCGCAGTTGCAGGAGCGGCTGGCCGCCCAGATTGCGGACGCTCTGGAAAATGCCTTTTCGCCGCGCGGCGTAATGGTTTTCATCTCCGCCCGCCAGATGTGCATGGAAATGCGGGGGGCGAAAGCCGACGGGACCATCGAATGCTCGGTGACGCGCGGCTGTTTCAATGAACCCGGCTGGCGGGACATGTTCTTTTCCCGGCTTTCCCAGCCGGTCCGCTGAATGG
>JAAFHI010000485.1 GCA_013298335.1 Actinomycetota bacterium | reverse complement strand
TGGGTATAGCCCGTAGCCGGAGCGCTTTGGCGAGGCTACGGGTTTTCTGTTTCGTCATAAATAATTGAATCCAATCGGTTTCCCCACGTCCTCGCCAAAGCGCTCCGGACGTGGGCTAGATTCAATCGGCAACCCATTCGCCATTTTGGATATTGGGCTACCGGTCACATTCAACTGAAAACTACTCTAGCCTCGTTTACGAGGCTTGTTTTCGAACAGCCCTGTCCGTTCGGGCAGGGCGAGCGACGCCAGCGGCGGGACGATTATCTTCGCGGAAATACGGATGCCCCCCGAATTCCGCCGAACTTGTCGGTCGAAAATGACGTTTCAACGGAACCCGACAATTTTTTATACCCATTCCGGTCGCAGGTCCCTGTCACGCACCATGATTTTGATGGAAACCACCGTCGCGCCACCCGCCGTCCTGAACCTCGAAACCTTTGAACTGCCCTCGGTTGCAGCATTGGCTGAACTGGGGAAGGCATCGGTGAAGGTCAAGGTCACATTTGTCGGACCATCGGTGGACGACATGCGGGTGTTGAAACCTTCCGAGCGGCGCGCGATCTGCGAGCGGCGGGTGGAGGAGACGTTTCAGGCCCTCAGTGCGTCGCTGCTTTTCACGAAATTACTCAAGGCACGCATCCAGGCGGTCGGGGGCTGGATGTCGGGAGAAATTGAGGCCGACCGGTTGCCGCGCCTCCTTTTGTACCCGAACATCGAATCCATCCGCGTCGAGTCGGTTGAAGGCATTCGGGCGCTTCCCAAACCCCAGCCAAAACCGCCGGCCACGTTGTGGTACTCCGTGCGGGAACGCCTCGCGCTGGTCCCGGTCGAGGGTGAACCGGCGACGCTCGACCGCCTGACCAAAGAGCGGGTGCTGCTCGTCGAGGCCCCTTCGCTCCAGGAAGCCGTCGAAAAGGCCGTCGCCGAGGCGGCCACCCACGGACAGCCGTTCTTCAACGGCAACTGCGAACTCGTCCGGTGGGAACTTGAGGAAATCAGCGAAATCTTCATCTCGATCGACGGCACGCGAAACTTCAATCCCAACGGGGCCGAGGTTTACACGCGGGTTTCCAGCCACCCGGTTGATCCGTTCACCGACGAGGATTTCGAGCCGGAAGCGTAATGGACTCAGGTTTTGAGGATTCCCGATGGCCGAGTTGAAACTTCGCGTCCCGCAAAACGTTCCGGGAAAATTCTACGTCGATAAAACCTGCATCTACTGTGACGTCTGCCGAGACGTCGCCCCCACCGTCTTCGCCGAGGACAAGGTCAACGGCTGGGCCTACGTGTTCAATCAGCCGAAAACGGAAGAAGAACTGGAAGCCGTCCGCGAGGCCATGGATGCTTGTCCCACCGAATCCATCGGCGACGACGGGGAATAGCCACGGCTTTTCCCCTCGCTCGAACCGACACGCATCTCCCCGGAAGGCCTGAAATGTCCCAATCTCCGAATCTCGCCCCGCTTCCCGTCGCGGAAGCGCAACGCATCATTCTCGAAACCATTGCCCCCATCGGCGTCGAACGCCTGCCAATCACCGAAACGGTCGGGCGCGTGCTGCGCGAAATGGTCATCGCGCCCGCCGACATCCCGCCGCACGACAATTCCGCGATGGACGGCTACGCCGTGGTCGCCGCCGACTCCGCCGGGGCCGAAGCCGAAACGCCCGTCCGGCTGCGCGTCATCGGCGATCTGCCCGCGGGAAGAGTCCCGTCGGTGCCGCTTTCGTCGGGGCAGGCAATCCGAATCATGACCGGCGCACCGATTCCCGTCGGGACGACCGGCGTGGTGATGGTCGAGCGGACGAAAGCCGATGGCGAGTTCGTGGATGTTTCCGTTTCCGTGCGCGAAGGCGAGAACATCCGCCCGCGCGGCGAGGACGTGACCGCCGGGAGTGCGATCCTCAATCCCGGCGATGTGTTGCGCGCGGCGGAAATCGGGACGCTCGCGGCCATGCGGCGGTCGTTCGTGACCGTTTCGCGCGCGCCGACGGTGGCGATTCTCGCGACCGGTGACGAACTGACCGAACCCGACGAACCCGCCGCGCCGGGCAAGATCGTCAACAGCAACGCCTACGCGCTGGCCGCGCTCGTCCGCGAAGCCGGCGGGACGCCCCGGACGCTGCCCATCGTCCGCGACAGCCCGGAAGCCCTCGAACTTTCGATTTCCGAAGCGCTCGCGGCGGATTTCATCGTCTCGTCGGGTGGCGTCTCGGTCGGCGACTACGACTACGTCAAACCGGTGCTGGCGAAAATGGGCCTCGACGCGAAGTTCTGGCGCGTCTGGATGAAACCCGGTAAACCATTGCTGTTCGGGATGTTACAGGACACACCCTACGTCGGGCTGCCGGGCAACCCGGTCTCGACGATGGTGTGTTTTCTGCTGTTCGTGCGTCCGGCGCTCCGCAAGGCGATGGGATTCCCCGAGGCGACGTGGCTGCCGCCGACCGTCACCGCGAAACTTGCGGCGGATGTAAAGACGAAAGCCGACCGTCCGACCTACCTACGGGCGCGGGTCACCTGGTCGGACGGCGGGTTCGTCGCCCGCGTCATGCCCGCGCAGGGGTCGGGCGTCCTGAGTTCGATGCTCGGCGCGGAAGGACTGGTCTTTTTCGAGGAAGGCAAGAAAACCGGCGCGGCAGGCGAGGAAGTCAAAGTGGTGCTGATTCGGAATCCTTTCGAATAACCAATCACGGGACGGTTTCAACAGAACCGGAAAAATCGACAACTTTAAAGGCGGAGAAAAATCCCATAGGTTTTTCTCCGCCTTGTGTCGTTTCCGAAGAGTTTTTTTCGCATTTGAAAACAACGACCAACAGTTTGTGAGTTTGATCAAAGGAGCAATTCCATGACCTACACCGAAAGAGGGAAGCCGTTTCGTTGCACCTGTCCTGAGACGATAACAGTCCGAGTGACAACCGGGGCAGATCCAACCCCTCCAATTCTTTATAGATTACTGGCAACAGTAGACAGATGGCTCCTCCGTGAGGGGTCATTCTCTCGGAAGACCGCGCCCGGAGTCGTACCAGTTATTCATGAAATGAAGTTCACGGTTGATGCGGCAACTGCTCCGGAAACGCTGATTCTGCAATTGACTTATTTTGGTTTTGCTGGTCCGCAGTACACCGTTGACATCATCGGAAGCGCTCCGGGAAGTCAGCCGTACCAAGATATTTTTCGCAACTTTGGGGGGCCACCATCTCACCCCATCTACATCTTTACCTGTGGCGGCCAATCGTAATTGGTCTTAAGACAAAGCCTAGGTTTTCCTCTGAAAGAACATTACATAGAAAACAGGTAGGTTACCCATGAAAAAAGCCAATTGTCGCATTTTGATCACCCTTCTCTGTGTTTTGTGCTGGTGTTCTTTCGGCGTAGCCCAGAGTAGCTCAAGCCTTGAAAACGAGATTGAGGTATTAGAAAAGAGGATTAGTTCACGTGAAAGTATTTTCAATAACTCTTCCTCTGAGGAAATAAAAAATACTGTTTTCAAACAGCTTCAAGAAGATCGAAGCAAGTTGATAGTAAAACTTGAGAAGAAGGTATCCGAGCTTATTCAACTAAGGAATATATTAAGTGGAATTCAAAATCCTGAAGAATCAAAGCTAGTTAATTCTATTCCGCTACTTATTTCTAAAATTAATTCATTGAAAAGCCAGATGGGCCTTTTTGCGCCTCTCGAAGATTATCCATCAACTGACCCAAGCAACATAAAATCTACCTCGGCGAGGCTGGTTTCTGCTCCTGAGCCTCCTGTTGCATTGACTGGCCCTAGTGCAAGTGAGGTATCGAGTACAGTCAACTCAAAATCTACTGTTGGTAACCCAAGGTCAAGAACGTCTACCGATAATAGTTCCAGTACAGGCGGAATTCCACCGACACCACCACCTCCTCCACAGGCGATTGATCAAATAGATGCCACGATAAATTCCATTAGTCAATCTCCCCAAATTAACACAACTAATTACAGCGATTTTATCAATTATCTGGTCCTGAAATTTGCCCCGAAATCTTCAACGATTGAAGATACTCGAATGGATAAGCAGGTTGGGGGAGACTCCGGATTGAG
>JAAFHI010000619.1:2688-3441 GCA_013298335.1 Actinomycetota bacterium | reverse complement strand
TCGGTCTTTCCGGCCCGCTCGCAGAGAAAAGGCGGCGGCGCAACCCGTTCGGACGCATTCCCCCATATTCCGGTTTCGAATTTGGAACGCTTCTCGACCGGTTGAACGGTTAAATGGAACTGTTCAGAGTACCCCGCTTTAGCGGGGAAAAAGTGTCGTTACTTCGAAATTGCCGAGGAAAAACCGAGCTTCCTCCAAGTCTTTTCTGAAAAAGACGCGGAAGAAAACGGGGTGATTCCCGAAATTCTCCCCGCTAAAGCGGGGGACTCTGAACGGGAAAAAAGCTGAAAATCCGACTGGTCGCTTGCTTCAAGTGGGCCTGACCTTTACGGTTGGGGAGACTGCCTTCCCCAGCCTGAAGGTTTGCCGCGTCCGAATTTCCCCTCCGCTTCCGGGCCGGGGTCACGATTTTTGCTTTCCCATCGGATTTCGCCATTCCTGACGGAATCCGTCAGAAGATTGTCGAAATGAAAGAAAAGAGCCTCCCCGACGGACTCAAAGAGGAAGTCAGTTTTTCGGAATTCAGCATCGTCCCCCTAGCCGACGACGATCCCGGTTTCGACCCGAAACACCTCAAAATCGGATTCGCCCTGCGCCAGACGTTCGCCGAAGGGTATGACTGGAAGAAATTCCGGGCGGACGCGATGGCCGGGCTGGTCGTCGGCATCGTTGCCCTGCCGCTGGCAATGGCGCTCGCCATCGCGAACGGCGTCCCTCCGCAATACGGCATCGCTACCGCCATTGTCTCCGCCT
>JAAFHI010000619.1:0-2678 GCA_013298335.1 Actinomycetota bacterium | reverse complement strand
CAGGTTTCGGGGCCGACCGCCGCGTTTGTCGTCGTACTCGCGCCGATTGCGGCGAAATACGGCCTTGCCGGGCTGGTGGTCGCGACCTTTATGGCGGGTTTCCTGCTGATCGGGTTCGGAGCGTTCAAACTCGGGAAGTTCATCGAATACATTCCCTACCCGGTGACGACCGGCTTTACCTCCGGCATCGCGGTGGTCATCGCGGTGCTGCAAATGAAGGACGCCTTCGGGCTGACCGTTCCGCAGATGCCGAACGAATTTCCCGAGCGGGTCGAGGCCCTGTTTCACGCCTTCCCCACACTCCGCTGGCAGGATTTCGGCATTGCGGCGCTGACGCTGGCGGTCCTTCTGCTGTGGCCGAAACTGACGAAGAAGATCCCCTCGCCACTGGTTGCGCTCGCCATCGCGGGCGGGGCGGCGGTTCTGCTGCACCGGTTTCTGCCCGGATTTTCAGTCGCCACCATCGGTTCGCGGTTTTCCTACGTTGTGGACGGCGTCACCCACGCGGGAATTCCCCGAACGCCGCCGCTTCCCGACTGGCCGTGGCATCTTCCTGGCCCCAACGGCGAGACGTTTCACCTCAGTTTTCACCTGATTCGGGAACTGTTCCCCTCGGCCTTCGCCATTGCCGTCCTCGGGGCCATCGAATCGCTCCTGTCCGCGGTCGTGGCGGACGGCATGTCGGATACCAGGCACGATCCCGACGCGGAACTGGTCGCCCAGGGCATCGGCAACCTCATCGGCCCGTTTTTCGGCGGCTTCGCGGCGACCGGGGCGATTGCCCGAACCGCCACCAACATCCGTTCCGGCGGACGGTCGCCGATTGCGGCGATGCTTCATTCGGTGTTTGTCCTGCTGGCGGTCCTGCTTTTCGCACCGCTCGTCGGCTATCTCCCGATGGCCGCGCTCGCGGCGCTGCTTTTGCTGGTCGCGTGGAACATGAGCGAGGCGCGGCACTTCATCCACATTCTGAAAGTCGCGCCGCGTGGCGACATTTTCGTCCTGGTCGCCTGCTTTTCGCTGACGGTGTTTTTCGACATGGTCGTCGGCGTCACCGCCGGATTGCTGATGTCGTCGTTACTGTTCATGCACCGGATGGCCGTGACCTCGGGCGTCCGGGCCATCGAAGACACGCAACCGCTTATCCGCGAGACACTTCCGCCGAATACAGTGCTCTATGAAATCAGTGGCCCGATGTTCTTTGGCGCGGCGCAGAAGGCGGTCAGCGCCCTCGAAGCGATTTCCGAAACAGCGCGGGTGGTCATTCTGAAACTCGACGGCTCGCCGCTGCTCGACGCCACCGGACTGGTCAACCTCGAATCCATCCTCGAATCGCTCCACCGGCGACGCATCTTCGTGATCCTCTGCGGCCTGCGGCGCCAACCCGCGCGCGCCCTGCTCAAGGCGGGCATCCGTCGCGAAAAAAGCCGGCTGGCCTCCTGCAAAAGCCTTTCCGCCGCCATCGCCATCGCGAGGACGCATACCACCGAAAAGGGACACCTTTGAGTCGGTCAGAAACGGTCACCAGCGCACCCGAATTTCCGGCTCCCCCGGCGGGCGGTTTGAGGGTAAACTCCCGCGACCCGAAAAAACTTTCATTTTGAACCATTCTCAGGAATTCAAATGCGCCGAATCGCCGTCTACGGAGGCAGTTTCAATCCTCCCGGCATGCACCATCGCCGAATCGTCGAAGCCCTTACCGAAACGTTTGACGAAATCGCCATTGTCCCCTGCGGTCCCCGCCCGGACAAACCCACCACCAACGACGTCGAGCCGGTCTACCGCGCCGCGCTGACCGACTCCGCCTTCCGAGGACTCGGCAAAGTCTCGATTGACCTCTCGGACCTCGAACTCGCGGTCTTTTCACCAACCGAATCGCTCGACGAGCGCTATCGCGGGCACGGCGAAGTCTGGCACGTCGTCGGGGCCGATCTGGTCGAAGGCGGCAAAGCGGGCCGTTCGGTCATTCAAAAACATTGGAAAAATGGAACGAAACTCTGGGAAACATTGCGGTTCGTGGTGATTACGCGCCCGGAGGACGAATTCGACAACGCCGATCTGCCGCCACTTTCGCAGGTCATCGAAATCGCCCACTGGAGCGGGACGAGCACCGAAATTCGCGAAACGGTCTATCTCAGAAAGCCGTTTGCCCATCTGGTCGTACCGGAAGTGGCGTCCTACATCGAGCGCTATGGTCTGTATCGTGGGCGGATTCCGAGTCGCGTGACGCGGCTGGCGCTGCGTCCGCCGCGATTGCTGATTTACGCCGACCCGCGCAATCCGAAATCGCGCGACGTGGTGAAGCGACTCGAACACCTCGTTGACGAGAAAAATCCGAACTGCATCGTCGCGGTCGGCGGCGACGGCACGATGCTCGACGCGATTCGCGCCCACTGGACGAAACGGCTTCCCTTCTTCGGCATCAACACGGGCCACCTCGGATTTCTGCTCAACAATCTCGAAGAAGTGTTTGCCACCGGTTTTCCGCCGGAGGAAATGATCCTGCGGCAGATGCCGTTGCTCTACGTCGAGGCCGACGGACCGGACGGCACCAGCGTCTGCACGGTGTCGTTCAACGACGCCTGGGTCGAGCGGATGGGCAGCCAGTCGGCGTGGGTGGAAGTCAAGGTCAACGACGAAGTCCGCATTCCGAAACTGGTGGGTGACGGGATTCTCCT
>JAAFHI010000206.1 GCA_013298335.1 Actinomycetota bacterium | reverse complement strand
GGCAGAAGGATTTCCCGCACTGCCGACACGGGCCAAGTGCCGCCGGGACGACAATATGCAGCCGGTCGTCGCAGACTTCGCGCGTCGGGTCGATGGAAGCCTGAAACTCGCACGCCGGGATTTCGAGTTTCCGCGTTAGGGGATTCCAGTCGAGGGCGATCCGCCGCTCCCCCTTCCTTCTTTTGATCAGGACCGAGAGCCGCGCCACCGGCATGGAAAGCGCCAGCGTCTGGACGACCTCGGCATCGACGCGCAGCGCGTATTTTTCTTTCAGGTCGGCCAGTTTTATCGCGTATTCGCGCGCAATCGCCGCCAACCGGAGCCGTTCGCGATCCGCGTCGGCGTTGGCTTTGCGGAGGCGTTCCAGCGATTCTCGCCGGAGCTGGTCGTGGTACTCATGGAGGCGGGCGAGGTCACGCTCCATTCTTCGGCGCAGGAGATTCAAAAACGGCGCGACCGCCGCATCCAGCCTTTCCGGAAGCGCCGTTTCCAGTCGCCTCGCGAGCGCTTCGGTCGGCTGCATCCCGTCCGTTTCAAAGGCGAGGTCTTCGGAATGCGCCTCAATTCCCATTGAAAAAAGTCGGTCGGCACCTTCTTCAATCAAGTTTCCGGTGACGGCGTTGATGCCGATGAGAAGCAATCCGTCACGGGTTTCCTCGGAAAATGCCGTATATCGAAGCAGATTCACATAGTAGGTGGTCCAAACCCGGTCCACCCGAAGCAGTTTGTGGACGGCGTTTCCCAGAAGAAGAGTCTTCTCAAGCATCCGTTCCGGTGAACCGGGCGTTTGAAATTCGACGTCGAGAGAAACCCGAAGTCGATTCCCCGCGCCGTCCAACAGAGATTGAAACCGCCCCAGCCAATCGACATCGAGACCGACCTGGCGGCTTTGCGGCGAGGGATCAGGAGAAAACGCGAGCCGGGCGTATTCGGCAATCCCAAGCTGCCCTTGAACGTCCGCCGGGACATAGCATTCAAGGTGGCCCGGTCCATCGAATTCGACGATGGCCCCGCGATATTCCAGCAGTCGCGCGGTAAAGATGCGCAGCGGATCTTTTGAATCAGCCACTTATCCCTCCCCGAAATCGTCGCCGAACAACGCTTCGTCGAGGCGCTTGACGGCATCGTAATTGGTTTTCGCTTCGACCAGTTCGGCGGCGAGCTTTTCAAACCGGCTTTCCCGCTCCTCGCGCGTGACCGACAGCCATGCGGCAAGCACGCGGTCGCTGAAGTCGTCGGTTTCCTCCATTTCACCGAGAATCGCATCGAGTTCGCCGACCACCAGTTCAAACATGTTGATCTTTTCGTCCAGCAGCCGGAGGACTTCATCCTCGAGCGTGCCGCGAACCGCCAGATTGAAGACGAAGACTTCCCGGGTTTGTCCGATGCGATGAATTCGCCCGATACGCTGCTCGATGGCCATCGGGTTCAGCGGAAGATCGAAATTGATCACGGTGTTGCAGAACTGAAGGTTGCGTCCCTCCCCGCCCGACTCGGTGCAGAGCAAAACGGTCGCGTCGTTTTGAAAGCGCTCGATGGCGGCGTCCTTTTCCGGCCCCGACAGCGAACCGTCGAAGAGCGCCACCCGGAAGTTGTCCCGTTTCAGAAGCTGTTCCAGCAATCGAACCGTTTCACGGGTATGCACGAAGACCAGTTTCTTCTCTTCCGGATTGCGATGCAGAAGCTCAAGCAGGGCCTGGACCTTGGCCCCGCCCTCGAGCGCGGCGTAGCGTCCGGCCAGCTTTTGCCATCGCTTGGGAATCTCGTGATTTTCCTCCATTCGAATCAGCGCCGCCGCCGTCGAAAGCGGCGTTGACCCGGCGGCGGTGAGCAGGTGTCGAACGGCCATGCGGCGTTTTTTGCCTTCCGCGTCAATATGCCGGGCCAATTCGGTCAGTTCTCCGTAGCAGGCCGTTTCCTCCGGGTCAGGTTGAACCCGGATCGTCGCGGCGTGGCGCGGCGGCAAACGCAGGTCGGTCAGCGACCGCGTGTTGCGAATCATGACTTCCCGCATCAGGTCCCGAAGCTGTTCACGGTTGACCGGCTGGCGTGGCTTGCCGGTGGTCATGTACTTGGCGCGGAACTCCTTCTCGGTCTTGAAGATGCCCGGCTTGAGCAGCGTCAGAAGATTGTAGAGTTCAATCAGGTTGTTCTGGACCGGCGTGGCCGAAAGCAGCAGCAGAAACCGTTTTTTGAGGGAATCCACCAGCTTCCAGTTCGACGAAACCCGATTTTTCAGATGGTGGGCCTCGTCAACCACCACCAGATCGAAGTTCTCCTCGCTCAACATCGCGGCGTGTTCGGAACGGCGGGCGGTGGCGATTGACGCCACGATCCGGGATTGCCCCCAGAAGGCGCGGGAGTCGCTGCGAACGCCCGAATCGTAGGTGGACGAAAAGGGGAGATCGAATTTGACCGCCAGTTCCTCGACCCACTGCCCGACGAGCGAGGCCGGGGTCAGAATGAGAACCCGATTGACCGCGCCCCGCAGGAGATACTCCTTGATGATCATGGCGGCCTCGATGGTCTTCCCAAGTCCGACCTCGTCCGCCAGCAACACCCGGCCGCGGAACTGTTTCAACGCTTTGCGGACGGTCTCAATCTGGTAGTTGAACGGCTCGATTCCCCGCAGGGAAGCGAGACAGAGCAGTTCGTCATATCCCTGCAAGAGTCCGAGTCGGGCCAGGTCGCCATTCAAACGGAAAGCGGAGCGGGCCGCTTCCCCAGCGGGGAAATCACCCCACATCTCCGCGATTCTGTTCTGGTCTGGAATGGTCCGGCGAACCGAGATGACCGGTTGCGGTTTCTCGAATTCGGGGAATTCCAGCGCCACCGCAGCCGAAAGCTCGTTCTCGGTCACCGGTTGGGCGGGGGCCGCTTTGGAAGCCGTCTTTTTGGCGGCCATCCGCTCCGCCCGAATGGCCGCGTTCTGTTTCTCCCTTTCCGCCAGATACCGTTCCCTCGCGCGGCGAAGAACAAAATTCAGTTTTTCGGCCACCCACGGCCCGATTTCATCCGAGAAAAACAGATGGGAAATGACGGTACTCAAACGATGGAGGCGGTATTCATTGATCATTTCATCGGCCTGATCGAATTTCTTGCGTTCAATCAGAACCAAGCAATGAATCAATTTATCCTCATGACCGATTGGCTGAAACCAGTCCGTGAATCGCTTGAGATAGCGCAACGCAGCATCGGCTTTCCCCTCCCGCGCCGCCGCGAAGCAGGCCGCAATCTGGAAGCCGGGGTCATCGGGATAATCCTTCAGGGCCGCCAAAACAACCGAGGTCGGATTTTTCTCCGAACGCAACGATTCCCGGATGCGATATTCCCATTCCTTGACGGGAACCACGGGCACACCTGGGGTTGGGATTTTTTCCTGAAAGTGCATTGTTTCCCGATTTCCTCCGCGCCTTCCGGGAGGCGGCGGCGCTTCAATTCAAAGGATTCCCTTCCCGCGGGCCGCCGTGAGCCACGCCGGGAATTCGTTCATCAGCCGTTCGTAGAGTTCTTTGTCGGTCATCTCGGCGATGTCGCGGACGGCGAAAAACGAGGCGTTGTCCACCACGCGACTGGGCAGTTCATCGAGACGTTCCAGCGCGCCGAACTTCGCCTGCCCGACGCCGACGAACTGCCAGAACAGCGGAAATCTCGCCGAGTCCCGGACAATCTCCTGGATCTCGCGGTCCTTTCGGACGCCCCCGTCGCTGATGAAGATCATGAAAGCTGGAATCTGGCTCGATGACTCAACCGTGTAGAAGCTGACGATGTCGCGCATCACCGGCGGCTCGTCGTTGTGGCCCCAGATGTCCATCCCGGAGACGACTTCACGATCAACGTATCCCTCGAAGTTCTCCACCGTCGCCGGCATCAACCGCTTGAACCGATGATCGAAGCGCCAAACATCGAGCGCGCCGTCGTCGTCGAACGTCACGGCCACCGCCAGCAACCGCTCGACGACCTTCTGAACCGTCCCGTTTTTGTAGAGCGGTTTCATCGAGCCGGTAATGTCGAGCGCGAGGCCGACCCGCGCCCGGACGCCCGAAAGGTTCTTTTTGGCCAGAACCTCGTCGAATTCCCGTTTGTGAAGATTGACCTTTGACGGAAGCGCGGGCACCGGCGGCGGCACGGCGGCTGACTTTTCATCATGGAAGCGGTCCACGAAGCCCTGCAATCCCGCGTTGTACCCCTGCCCCACCGCCTGAAACCGCCACTCGCCGTCCTTCCGGTAGAGCTTTCCGAATTCCAGCGCCGTTTCCCCCGAAAAGGATTCGTTCAAATCGTAACGCGCCAGTTCCCGACCTGTTTCGGCGTCATACAACCGGATGAAAGCGTTGGCGACATTGCGAAAGCTCTGTCCCTTCTCCGTCGCGCCGTCAATCGTCACCACGAAAACCATCTCGACGACCGACGCGGACACCTTCGCCAGTTCGACCTGGATGGTCTCGGCATCTCCCGCCGCCCCGCCCTGCCGGTCATCGCCCGAATGAACCACCGCGCCATCCGGTGAGCCGAGGTTGTTGTAGAAAACGAAGTACCGCTCGTCGGGGATTTTGCTGTTCGAGTCGAGGAGAAAAACCGAGGCGTCCAGATCGAAGCCTTCGCCACGCGCCGTCCAGCCAAGCCCCACCGCGACCATTTTCAAGGACGGGGCTTCCTTGGAAAGATTGAATCTTCCACCTTTTGCCAGGGTTACAGACATTGGGGGATTCCCTTTCCAGGCAATCTGATGACGGTGTGGGATTCGTTGCTCGCTTTACTCATTTGACGAGTACTGCGAACAAATTGTGATGATCCTGTCTTTCAGGTCTTGAGGGTAAAGCACTTCAACCTCGGGCAACCAGCCTAGAACGAACCGATCCAAACCTCTTCCGCCTGCAACGATCATTTCAATCGTGATGGACGATTTATCCCGCGCGATGGTTCTTTGACTGGGATGGAAAGTCCGTTCCGAGAAAATTCGAGCGGTTGTTCCCGTTGCTCGTAGGCCGACGGTAACGGGCTTACCATGAATCCCGTTAAAACACGTTTCATCCAGGTGCTTTTTTAAGGAAAAGCCATCGGGCAAGGTGAAATGTTTGTCGAGCCGGTCAACCTTTCGGACATGATCGACCGAAAACGTACGGAGTTCTCCGCTCTGGTGATCGAAGCCAAGGACTTTGAGCTTTCCGCCATCCGGATCGAAATAAACGGCGTAAACATCAATAATCCGTTCTGATTTCTTTCCTTCCAAAGATTCATAACTGACTCGGAGGCTTCGACGTTCAGCGGCAGCGGAAGCCAGCGCGTCAATTGTTTCGGCGAACTCCGAGTAATCCTTCGCCGGGATCAAAGCTGTCCCGTATACATCCGACAAGGCTTCAAGTTTTTCCCGAAGCGCCTTCGGCAACGTCGCGCGGACTTTTGCCAGCAGCGATTCACCATACTTCGCGTAGGGCAGCCCCAAAGTCGCTCCACCGGCCATCCCAATCGCTTTCTGGGACAAGAGTAGCGTGGCTAATTCACCGGCGTTCAAGGTCGGAGGCTTGAATTCGTAGCCCTCCATGAACAGGTAGTAGAGGCCCATAGCCTGTTTCCGAGCCTTCACCGGCTCGGCTCATTCGAAGCAGTATAATTGTAGAAATAACGAGTACAGGTTATAAAAACGTTATAACGTTATAACCTTGCTTAGTCAAAGCTCGGATGATTCGTGAAATATTCACGAAGAATTTCAGCCCACAAATCCTTTTCTTTCATTTTGCGGTTGAGCGCGTGGAGTTTGACTTGGAAGAAGTAGTCTTCTGGGACCTCAATTGTCTTTCGAGTGGTCATCCCAGTTCCAAGCGTGGCCGTCGGTGGCGCGGGGACTTCTTTAACCAATTTTGGCTGACGTGGAATGGGCGAGGCTTCAGATGCTGCATCTGAAGCCTTCTCTGGTAAGCCTTGTCCTGGTTTTCGCGCGATGTTGAAATTCTTGCTCATCCCATAGCCCCTTTCAACTCTTCAAAAAAGTTTCGAAAGTCCAATGCAGCTTTTCCTTTCGGTTGGTACTCAAAAGCGGCCTGTCCTTGCCAGATAGCTTCCGTGAAGGCGACATAAGAGTGCAGCACCGAATCAAATACCGGGAATTCCCACTCGGCGATCTGTTGCCGCGCGGCGTTTCCAATGGCCGTGCCTTCCTGAACTTGATTGAGTACTACTCCGCCAGCCAGTGTGTCCCGCTTTGCCATATCTGCCTGCACAATATCCAAAAACTGTGCCGTGGCATCCAGGTCTACCTTCGACGGCTTTACGGGAATGACAAGCCAGTCGGCGGCAGCCACCGCTGCGTGCGCGTGCTCGGTGACACGAGCGCCACCGTCAATAATGATGACTTCCCATTTTGCTCGGAGACTGTCTGCATCTTTGCGAAGATTT
>JAAFHI010000247.1 GCA_013298335.1 Actinomycetota bacterium | reverse complement strand
GTGGTCGGGATTCCCGACGCGAAATGGGGCGAGGTCGGACTCGCCTGCGTGACGCTCAAACCGGACCACGCGACCACCGAATCCGACGTCATCGGCTTCCTGCGCGAGCGGCTCGCCGCCTACAAGGTTCCGAAGTCGGTGCGATTTTTCGACGCCCTGCCCATGACCGCCGCCGGGAAGATTCTCAAGCGCGAATTGCAGGCCGCCGTCCGCGGCGAATAGCCGTCCGTATCAGGTTTCGTTTCTTCACGTTAGAGCATTTACCAAAAAGGAGAGTTCATCCATGGGCGACAGACTCATGCGAGTTTGCATTGCGCTGCTGTTCTTCGGCCTCGGTGCGATGCCTGCCTTCGGGCAGTCATCCACCGGCCAGATCAGCGGCGTCGTCACCGACCAATCCGGGGCCGTCGTGGGCGGGGCGACCGTCACCGTGACTGAAAAGTCCACGGGCGCGACGCGATCCGTCACGACCTCGGCAACCGGGAACTACACCGTTCCGCTCCTTCAACCGGGGATTTACTCGGTTGAAATTACGGCGTCCAATTTCCGGAAAACCACCCTCAACAACGTGTCCGTCCGGATCACCGAAGACACCAATGCCGACATCACCCTCGAAGTCGGCGACGTGAGCGGGGAAACGGTTGTGGTCACCGCGGAAAGCACGCTCGTCCGAACCGACATTTCGAGCAACGGACGGGTTATCGAGGAACGGAGTCTGCGCCAGTTGCCCCTTCCGACAAGGAACTTTCAACAACTGCTGACCCTTTCCGCCGGCGCGTCGAGCAACATCGCCAACACGTCGGAAGTCGGTCGCGGCGATACCTCGTTCAACGTCAACGGCCAGCGCTCAACGAGCAATTCAGTACTCATCAACGGCATCGACGCGAACTCCATCGGCACGAATTCGACGCCGAACCTCGCCGTACCGTCCACCGATTCGTTGCAGGAGTTCATCGTGCTGACCAGTCAGTATGACGCCTCCAACGGACGCGGCGTCGGTGGCGTGGTGACCGCCATCACCAAGTCGGGCTCGAACGAATTCCACGGGAACGCCTACTACTTCCTGCGGAACCGGAATCTCAACGCCAACGATTTCTTCCTCAACCGGGAAGGCATCGCCAAGCCCAAGAATGACCGCAACCAGTTCGGCGGCACGTTTGGCGGCCGCATCATCAAGGACCGTCTTTTCTTTTTCGGTTCCTATCAGGGAACGCGCGAAACGAACGGAACGTCGCGCATCAACAGCCTCGCCGTCATCGGCACGGCACCCGATCTGACCGATGACCGGTCGGACAACGCGCTGGCCGCGCTCGTCGCCGGTCGCGCCCCGAACTTCGCGGCCCTTCCGGTCGCGTCCCGGGTCGCCACCATCAACCCCGTGACGCTCGGAATGCTGCGGGCGCGGTATGCGGACGGTTCGTTCCTGATTCCCTCGGGCAACGGCAGCCGCTCGCGCACCCTCGGGTCGGAATCCACCTTCGACGAGGACCAGTTTAACGCCAACGTCGATGCCCAGATCACCAACAACAACCGTCTCTCGGTGAAGTACTTCTTCGCCAACAACACCACGCAGCAGGGCCTTTACAGTCAGTTCGGTCTGGCGAACGCCCTCCAGACGCCGGGCTATCCGGTGAATCTGACGGCGAACAACCGCCTGCTGACGATCAACGACACGCACGTCTTTGCCAGCGGAATGGTCAACGAAGCGCGTTTCGGCTACAACAAGATTCCGACCACCGCGACCCCGGTCGAGCCTTTCACGGCGGCGCAGTTCGGCATCACCACCCCGAATCAGGCGCGCTTCCCGGGCATGCCCGCGATTGCGCTCCAGAACCTCTTCACTGCCGGTCCCGCCGGTTTCTCGGCGAGCGACAACCAGGCCGACACGACGAGCTTCGGCGACACCCTCACGATCGTGAAGGGCAACCACACGCTGAAACTCGGCGGTGAATTCAGATACAACCGGGTGCGGGTCGGTTTCGACATCTTCGCCCGCGGATCGCTGACCTTCACCGGAGCCGTCGCGCCGGGCTTCCGTCCGTTCTTCGGAACGCCGACCGACGCCGGTATCCTTGGAACTCCGGCGTTCAACGAATTTCTTTTCTCCGGGACCGTCTTTGCGATTCCCGGCGTCGGAAACGTTCCCTTCGCTCCGCAGGTCTCGATTATCGGCCCCGGCGCGGCGGCGCGCGAAATCCGCTCGAAGGATTTCGGTTTCTTCATTCAGGACGACTGGAAGGTCAACAGCCGTCTGACCTTCAACTTCGGCCTGCGGTATGACTACTACGGCCCGTTTTACGACACCCAGGGCCGGTTCGTGACCTATGACCCGTCCATTCAGGCCGCGGGACAGCTCGGAACGCTCAACGGCTTTTTCCAGGCCGACAATGCCCGCACCCCGATTCCTGGAATTCCGCAAATCGACCGCTCGCTCATTCCGTCCGACAAGAACAACTTTGCACCGCGCATCGGATTCGCCCTGCGTCCGTTCGACAGCAACAAGTTCGTCCTGCGTGGCGGTTTCGGCATCTACTACGACCGTGGCAACGCGCGTTCGGCAAACAATCAGGGACTGAGCTTCCCCTACTATACGATTGGCGTTTCAACCTTTAACGCGGCTCGTCCGCTCTCCAACCCCTTCGCCGGCATTCCGCAGACCTATCCGCCGAATCTTGCCGCCGGGCTTCCCTTCCGTGGCACCGACGGTGCCGTGATTCCGGTGCAGGGCATCTATCCGAGCCTGCTCCAGCGCACGCCGTACATTCAGCAGTACTCCCTCGGGTTCCAATGGGAATTCCTCAAGGATACGCAGATAGAGGTGCAGTACGTCGGCTCCCAGAGCCGGAAACTGACCCGTTTCCGCAACGCCAACCAGTCGTTCGGCCCCAGCGCCTTCACCGCGCCGACCGGATTCACCACGCCGGTCCCGAATACCGCCCTGTCGGGCCTGCCGGTCATCGGCTTTGGTGTCCACATTCAGGAAACCAGCGGCAATGCGAGCTACAACTCGCTCCAGGTGTCGCTCACGCGCCGACTGGCAAAGGGTCTTCAGGGACTCGTCGCTTACACCTGGTCACATTCGCTCGATGATTACTCCGGCCAGCTCAGTTCGGCGGGAACGAGCGACGTGTCAGCCGATTTCGGCGACCAGGGCTTCTTCCGCGGCGTGCGCGGCACGTCGGATTTCGACCGCCGTCACCGCATCGTCGCCAGCTTCGTCTACGACCTGCCGAAGGCATACAAAGGCGATCGGCTCTTCTTCAAGACGCTGTTGAACAACTGGCAGATCGCCGGGGTTTCGACCTTCCAGACGGGTCTGCCGTTCAGCGTCATCACCGCCGGAAGCCTTTTCGACGCCTCGCGCGCCGACTACGCGACCGGATTCACCGGCAGTCTGACGACCAGCGGTGATGTTCGGAGCCGGCTTGAACAGTATTTCACGCGGGCGGGCTTCGTGTCGGCGGCGAATCGGGCCGGCAACTTCGGCACAACCGGTCGCAACATCCTGCGCGGACCCGCGCAGGCCAATACCGACATTTCGGTCGTGAAGTTCTTCCCGATTCGCGAGCGCCAGCGCATCGAGTTCCGGGCGGAATTCTTCAATGCCTTCAATCAGGTCAACTTCGCCAACCCGGTTTCGGTCGTACAAAACATCAACTACGGCCGGATTCTGGGCACGGCAAGCGGACCGCGCCTCATCCAGTTCGCGTTCAAGTATTCGTTCTAGTCCGCGCGAACGCCCTTCAATGAAGGGAAGCCCCGCAGCAACGGGGCTTCCCTTCGGTTCGAAACCTTCACCATCGGAAAGCGGAGGAATGCAATGGCACTTCGGTTCGGATTTTCCGGTTGCCGCCTCGTCGGAATGGGGCTGCTCGTCCTTTCGGTATTCATTTCAACCACGTTCCCGGCGTTTGCCCGGACGCCGGTCGCCAAAGCCGCCAAACCGGTCGTCGCGGCAGCCCCGGCGGCGGCCCCCGTCACCTCGACGGCGGGTCTGACCACGCATTTCCGGAACTGGCTCACCGCGAACGGCTACGGCGGCTACGATTTCGCCCGGACCGACATTTCCGGCGGCAGTTTCGGCGGCAAGACCAACGACACCGACACGGTCGTCAACCAGCCCGTCATCTTCATCCACGGGAATTCCGACAAGGCAGTCGGGACCGGCGTCATCGGACAGACCGGCTGGAACGCCTCGATTGATTACTTCATTTCACAGGGTTACAAGCCGTCCGAAATCTACGCCACGACGTGGGGACCGGCCAACGCGCTCTATTCCGCCGCGCAATACCATTCGAAAGACAATCTGACGCGCCTCCGGGCGTTCATCCAGGCGGTCAAGGCCTATACCGGGGCGACCAAGGTGGACATCGTCACCCATTCGATGGGCGTCACCCTCATGCGCAAGGCCATCAAGGGCGGTCCGGCGTCGGATTCGCTCGCGGGCGGCAACTACAACCTCGGCACGGCGCTGACGTCGAGCATCGACACCTTTGTCGGGATTTCCGGCGCGAACCGGGGATTGACCTCGTGCTATCTGAGCGGCCCCTCGACGCCGACCTGCGGCAGCACCAACGGGTTCTATCCGGGCTACCTGATCGGACTTCTCGGCCCCTACGGCGTGTCGTCATTCCTTGTCGAACTGAATTCGAGTTCGGGCTACGAGGGGGCGTTCCGCTACTCCATCTGGTCGAGCGTGGACGAAGTGGTCGGCTACGGCTGCATCGTCTACGGGGTGAACACCTGCCGGATTCCCGGCCAGACCGGCGAGAGGAGTTTTTCGACCGTGCCCTACGGCCACTTCGGCTGCAAGGACCAGACGGCCTACTATCAACTCCGGATGGTCAAATTCCATTCGACCAGCTAGAACCGCGTTTCCGATAGGTGAAAACGGGAAAGAGGACGGAGGGTTCATCCCCCGTCCTCTTTTTCATTTCGTACCCGTTCCGATTCCCGGAACTTTGAAGAACCGTTCATCGTACGCGCGCGCGATCCTAATATACATGCCGCGCTCAGGCGTCTTTCAGCCCCTCCGGTGACTTCCACACCTCAACCGGATTCGTCCGTTCCCGAAACGCCGGTTTCCCCGGTTGAAAGATTTTCTTGAACCGTCCCAGCAAATCCAGAATTTCGGTGCGATGCTCCGCCAGCGGATCAGCCGGGGCGGCTTCCGGCTTCTTTTCGATGTGGTCGTCGTGGAGATCGTCACCGCCGTCAAAGCCGGACTTCGCCGAAATGCCCCGAAACTGGACCGGGTCCGCCGGAGACTCGACCAACTGCAATTTCGCCAGAATCCGGTTGGATTTCTCAAGCAGTTCGTCGTCCAGCCGCTTCCGGACACTTTTTTCGCGCCGAAGCCGCTCACGATCAATCAACCGGCGGCGATTGGCTTCCTGAATGAACCGGATATCGGCGCAGAAACGCGCCACCCAGCCGTTCCAGATACCGTCGCGATTCGGGGCGACCAGATAGGGACGGCCCTTGTGATCCCACTCGGCGCGCGACAGCGGGTTGTCGTGAAACACCCGGATCATGTCGTTGGCCAGCGCGGAAAGCTCCTGGCCGCTGCCGACCCACCGCTTGCGCTTGCGGGCCTCGCGGCGTTTGAACGACGTCAGCGCCACGTCATATTCGCGCTGCTTCCGGTCGGCGTATTCCACCAGTTCCGCAATGGTCTGGGGCGCGTCAAACTCCCAGGTGTTCCAGTCGCGATCCTTGACCGCCGGAATCCGCACGACCGTCCGGCGGTCCGCGCCGCCCGCATAGTACGTAAAGGTGGGTTCAACCGGTCGCTGCTGGAATTTCTGGAAGACCAAACCGGGACCGGCGGGGGGAGGTTCGGAAAAATAGACCCGCGGGATGCCGTCGGCGTCAACGGTCGCCAGTTCGAGCAACCGGTCGGCCAGTGCCGGGTCGGAAACAT
>JAAFHI010000755.1 GCA_013298335.1 Actinomycetota bacterium | reverse complement strand
CGTTCATGGACGGAGAAAAACTGTCGGTTCTGTCCGCCGGTTCAAATGACGAGGCCGCCCGGCAGGCGATGCTGGAGCAGTTGCGGACCATCGAACGGGCGAATGAACTGCGCGGAACGGTGGCCACCATCGTTCCGACCGAAAAGGGGTACGTGTTCGGTTTCAACAGCCATTCACCGGGGCGAACCGGGGACCAGGTTCAGTTGCGTCCCGAAGCAGCGCTGTCTTTCCAGAAGGGTGAAGGGATGAGTACCGGCGTCTATGAGGACGAATCCGGGGTCTGGATTTCGGCCTATGCCCCGGTCCGGGACCGCGGAAACCGCGTCGTCGCCCTGCTCGAAGTGACGGCCCATGCCGAGCGGCTGAATTCGCTGATTGTGGACCATTTCAAGACCCTGTTTCTCGAAGTGGCCCTCACCGGACTGTTCATCCTCGGCTTCTTCTCGTTGATTCTACGGCACTTCGTGACGCTCCCGCTCGGACGCCTCGTCGAGGGCATCCGGGCCATGTCGCGGCGGGAATACGATTATCCGGTTGCTTCGGCGGAATCCCACGACGAACTCGGCTACCTCGCGCGATCCTTCGTGCAGATGCGGGAAACGCTCCAGGAATACGTCCACGAACTCGAAGACTTCAACCACAACCTTGAGGAAAAGGTCGAGGACCGTTCCGCCGACCTCATGAACGCCAACCAGGAACTGCTGCTGGCCAACTCGGAACTCTACGAAAATCAGCGTCAGTTGCGGAAAATCAACGAGGACCTCCGCTCCGCCAACATCGCCGTGCTGGAAACCAACCGGCTCAAGTCGGAATTCGTCGCGAATATGTCGCACGAGTTGCGCACGCCCCTGAATGCGGTCATCGGCTATTCATCGCTGTTGATGCGGGATCGCTACGGCCCGATGAACGAAAAGCAGGCGAAGGCCGTGACCCGGATTTCGGAAAATTCCTCGAACCTGCTCGAACTCATCAACACGTTTCTCGATTTTTCGAAAATCGCCGCCGGAAAAATGGGACTGGTCGTCGGGGAAATTGCCCTCGACCGCTTCATCGCGGACATCATCACGCCGCTGGGGGCGCTCGCCAAGGGCAAGGGGTTGACGCTGGAAACCGTTCTTTCGCCTGACCTTCCGATTGTCACGACCGACGGGTTCCGGTTGCGGCAGGCGCTGACCAACCTGATTTCAAACGCCATCAAGTTCACCGAAAAGGGAAGCGTCACCATCGAGGTTTCCTACCGGCAAGGCTCGGATACCTGCGCCGTCGAGGTTCGGGATACCGGAATCGGCATTTCCGAGACCGATTTACCCCACATTTTCGACGAATTCCGGCAGGTGGACGGCTCGACCACCCGCAAATTCGGCGGCACCGGGCTGGGGCTGGCGATTGTCCAGAAAAACGTCCTGATTATCGAGGGCACGGTCGAGGTTGAAAGCACTTTTGGCGTGGGTTCGACCTTCCGGCTCATTTTTCCGCGCGAAATTCATCGTTCGGAGGCACTTGGGGCGACCGAAAAACCCGGCAACCCATCATTTGCGAAACGGGACAACCACCTCATTCTCTGCATTGACGATGACCCCGACGCGCTGGAAATCCTGAAAGGCATGCTGGAAGGCGCTGACTACACGGTCATCGGGGCCAAAAACGCCTCGGAAGGGCTCGAACTGGCCGGCATCCTCCATCCGCAGGCGATTGTTCTGGACCTTTTACTGCCGGGCGTGGGGGGGCTGGTGTTTCTGGAACGCCTCCGGGACGATACGTCGCTCTGCAATACGCCGGTCATCGTGGTGAGTCAGGCCGACCGCCGGACGGCCCTGTCGGCATTCGACCACCCGATGGTCATCGGATACCACCCGAAACCGGTGGACCGGAACTGGTTGTTTCAGAACCTCAAAAAGATCGAGCGAGTGTCGGTCAACGGTCGGGTCGAAACCAAACAGCCATCTTTTGATGGCGCAACTTCGGAAAGTCCGGCGCGTCAGTCATCCCAACGCGGGTAAAACTCCGTATTTGAAAGGCAATTCGGTGCCCAAACGCATCCTGGTCGTCGAGGATAATCCGGAAAACCGGGAAATCCTGACCCTCGAACTTGAATTCCAGAACTTCGAAGTCCAGTCCGCCGAAAACGGCGCGCTGGCGGTTGAGAGCGCCCTCGCCAACCGGCCCGACCTCATCATCATGGATATTTCGCTTCCCGTCATGGACGGGCTGGAGGCGACCCGCCGAATCAAGGCCGCGACCGAAACCGCGCATATCCCGATTATCGCCCTCACCGCCCACGCCATGGAGGACGATGAAACGATTTTTCGGAAAGCCGGATGCGATTTCTACCTTGCGAAACCGGTTGATCCCGAAAAGGTCGTGCTGGCGGTCAATCGGCTGCTCGGAATCGGTTGAACCGATTCGGAATCCGAAACCTCGCGTTGTATGATGCCCAAAAGGGTGTTTCATACCCATACCGCCTTCCACCCCCTGACCAGGGCCCCGGTTTGGGCGGCATTCCACGGTCCCCAGCCTGAAATCAATGTCACAAAAGCCAGCCCGGATTCTTGTCGTTGACGATAACCAGGACGTTCTCGACCTGCTCGAAGATGAACTGACCGCCGAGGGGTACGCCGTCGAGACCGCTTCCGACGGACTCGCGGGCCTGCGCGCCCTGAAACGCGAAAAACCCGACCTCGTCATCATCGACATCATGATGCCGGGCATCAGCGGACCGGGCGTCATGACCCTGATTCAGGAAAAAGACCACTACCGCGAACTGCGGGAAGTGCCGGTCATCGTCATCTCGGCCCGTTCGAATATCGAATTCGTCCTCGAGGAAGGACTCAATCTCACCGAATGGGATTACCTCTCGAAACCGCTCGATTTCGACCGGCTCCACGAACTTGTGGCCCGAAAACTCGGTTCCAAAGCCCCGACTCCGGCGCCTTCACT
>JAAFHI010000265.1 GCA_013298335.1 Actinomycetota bacterium | reverse complement strand
CAAGAATGGAACGCCGGGGAGCAGTGGTCGGTGGTCAGTGGTCAGTGGTCAGTGGTCAGTGGTCAGTGGTCAGTGGTCAGTGGTCAGTGGTCAGTGGTCAGTGGTCAGTGGTCAGTGAAAGATTGTCGTCGGTATTTTTTCTCGGGCAACGAGAAAACAGGAGCGATCCGAACAATCGCTCCTGTTCTTTTTACTGACTACTGACTGCTAACTACTGACTACTAACTACTGACTACTAACTACTGGCTGCTGGCTACTGGCTGCTGATTCGGTGAATCTCACCGGTCCGCGCATCGAGCGTGCGCGGCAGTTCGATGATGAACCGGGTGCCTTTTCCGAGGCCGTCCGATTCGGCGCGGATGGAGCCGTTGTGGGCCTCGACGTAGCTTTTGGCGATGGCCAGTCCGAGGCCGGTGCCGCGGGCGTTGAATTCGAAGCGTCCCGATGAGTGCCGGGACGTATCCGATCCGGTATAGAACCGGTCGAAGACTAATTCCAGGTCGGTGGCGGCGAGTCCAACCCCAGTATCGGCAAAGATCACGGCGATTCCGCCTTCATCACCGGTGGCGGTGATGGTGATACATCCGCCCTCCGGGGTAAATTTCACCGCGTTTTGAAGCACGTTCAAAAAGACGAGGCTCAGTTTGCGTGCATCGGCCTTCATTTTCAGGCCCGGCGCGGCGTGAAGTTCGACGGTGAGATTCCGGCGGGCAGTGAAGACGCTCAGTTCGGCCACGGTTTCGCGCAGCAGTTGCCCGGCATCGACGGATTCGAGGCGGAGCGCAACCTCGCCTTCCTGAATCTGGAGCATTTCGAAAATCTCGTCCACCGTCAGGGTCAGACGGTCCACGGTCTTGAGACAGGTAGTCAGCGCGTTCTGCTGTTCTTCGGAGAGTTTCCCGAACGTCTCCATCAGAAGCGCCTCGGTAAAGCCGCTCAGAACCGTCAGGGGTGTTCGCATCTCGTGCGAAGTGACCGCCATGAAATTGTTCTTCATCACGTCGAGTTCGCGCAGTGTGTTGGTGACCTGCTGCTCGCGCTTGTAGAGCCGCTCCATTTCACGAGCGTTCTCGCGAATTGACTGGTTGATGTTGGCGTTTTCAATCGCGACCGCCGCCTGATTCGTCAGGCCTTCGAGAAGTTCGCAATCCTGCTCGGTGAATGGCCGACGGGTGTCGTTGAGACGCACGTCGAGGACGCCGACGACCTTTCCGTTCCGGTCGAGAATCGGTGTGTTGAGCATGCCCTTCACACCGTAGCGTTCCGTCAATTCGGGATGCGCGAAATCCTGAAACCCAAGTACGTCGTTCACGATGAGCGGCTTGCCGGTCTCGGCCACCTTGCCGGCCACCCCCTGACCAACGGCAAAGGGAATCTCGGTGTCTTCCCAACGTCCTTCATGCCAGACGTAGCGGAATATCAGCTTCCCGCTTTCGATGAGGCCGATGCCGCCCGGTTCGGCGTCGATCAGCTTTGCGCTTTCCTCGGCGATCTTCTTGAGCACGGCGCCGAGTTCCAGCGTCGAGTTGATGGCCCGCGTACTTTCGAGCAGCCGCCGGAGATAGACGATGCGGTTTTCCTGCATGCGGCGAATCTGGCGAACCCGGAGGTCGTAGATGGCATATCCGAAACCGAGCAGGGCGATACCGTACAGCACATAGGCCCACCCCTGCCGCCACGGCGCGGCCCGGATCGTGAACTTCACCAGCACCGGTCCGGTAACGTTTCCGGCGTAGTCACGGCCCCAGACGCGAAAGATGTAATTCCCTTCCGACAGATTCGAATAGTCGCGGGTGAACTGCGACGACCACGGTGTCGGGTTCGGATCGTAGGGCTCGAGCTGCGTCTGGTACTGGGTATCGGCGTTGCGAAAGAAGCTCGCCAGCGCGAACCGGAACGACACGTCGCGAATGGTATAGGGAAACGCCAGACCTTCCTCGACCGTGCGGGACTTGCCGTTGAGGAGCATCTGTTCGATGAAGAGCGGCTTCGGCGTGTCGTCCTTCTGCTCGACCGCCGGATTGAAAACGGTCAGTCCCTTGAGGGTTCCGACCCAGACACGCCCTTTCGCGTCAATCGTGGCCGCGCCCTGATTGCACTCGTTACTCGGCAATCCGTCTTCCGCGGAAAAGGTGTAGAGATGGTATCCGCCCCCCTCGCGACCGGCCAGTCGGACCACGCCCCGGTTGGTCAGCGCGTAGATGCGCTGCTGATCGTCGCGCACCAGCGAATACACGACCTCGTTCGGCAGGCGCGGCTCACTGGTCGCGTTCAACTGCTCGACCACGCGCGGCACGGCCTCCAGCGCCAGCCGGACCATGCCTCCGCTCTGGATGCCGACCCAGAGGGACCGTTCCCCGTTCGGCGCGGGCAGCACGCAGTTGACCATGCGCTTGCTGGAAACTTCGCCGAAATCGACCTTTTTCCATTCGCCTTTGTCTTTGTAGGAAAGCCCCTCATCCAGTCCGACCCACATGATTGAACCGCTGTCGAAGCGGCTCTCTCCAATGCAGTTGATGGACTTCTTCGGAAAGAAGTTCTCCGGTTTCGCCCCGGCGGGAGACAGGGGAAGGGTCACCAGTCCGCTGTCCGTCCCGATCCAGAGGGTCGTCAGATCGCCGGTGCGGGACGTCCACAAACACCGCACCCAATCGCTTGGCAGCAGACCCGACTTCATATCCTGAAAGGTGAAGCGCCCGTTTTCATACCGGGCAAAACCGAAGTGACGGGTCCCGATCCAGATCACACGGGACGCACCCTCGCCCGAAACCGCAAAACTGGTGACGTCGTCGGGCTTGAAGCCATCCTCCGCGCCAAATACTTTCCAGCCATTCCCCCGCCACACGGCCAGCCCGAGACTCGTTCCGACCCAGACGCTCATTGTCCCGTCGGCTTCGGGCAGCGTCCGCACACACCGCACCAGATTACTCGGCAGACCGGTCACGACCGAATGGGTCAGCCAGCCCCGCGCCTGCATACTGGCGATGCCGCCGCCGCCCAGCCCCAGCCAGAGCACCTCGCGACCGTTTTCGCCGGTCACCAGAAGACTCCGGACAACCTCGCTCGGCAGTCCGTTCCGCGTTCCGAACGACCGCCACCGCCCGCCAACCATCCGGCCCAGGCCGCCGAACGTACCGACCCACAGGGCCGTGCCGCCGTCCGGCTCGCGGGTCTCGCACAGACCGGTCACTTCATCCGAGGGAAGCCCGCTGCTCTCCCGGGTCAGGATCTCGAAACTGTCGTCTTCCCGCATGCGCACCAGCCCGCGCTGAGTGCCGGCCCACATCACCCGCCCACCCGCCCGATCCTCGGTTTCATGCAGACAGGCCACCAGGTCGCTCGGGAAACCCGACGCCAGGTTGAAGTTTTTCCAGGCTCCGTCGCGAAAACGGAACAGCCCCTTGTTCGCAGTCCCGATCCAGAGTGTCGGTCGTCCGTTCCGGTCAATCGTTCGGGCCATGCACCGGAGCGTCGAGCCGCCGAGCACATCGGGGAATTCCGGGCCGGACCAGACGCCGTCGCGAAAACGGTACAGTCCGTCATTCGTACCGGCCCACAACACGGCCCGCCCATCGTCTTCCTCGACTTCCAGCAACGCCCGGATGTTGTTCGCCGGACCACTGTCGAAGGTGAAAATCCGCCACCGGCGCTGGGAAGGCGCATTTGGCTCGAAATGACAGATGCCGCCCCCGAACGTCCCGAACCAGAGACTGCCGTCCCGCGAGACGACCATTGCCCGGATGAAGTTGGAAGACACCTGCCGGGGCATGTCCACGACCGTCCAGACCCGCCCGTTGAAATAGGCGGCACCGTCCTGCGTGGCCGCCCAGAGTCGTCCCTGCTTGTCGAGCACCATCGCCTGAATCGAATTCTGGGGAAGCCCGTCGGCATCCGAGAAGGTACGGAACGCCGGTATGGCCGCATCGACCGGATCAATCAGCCCCGCGGGTGCGGACGGGGCCGCGCTGCCGACCGCCGGGAAACACATCACGCACGCGACCGCGCCGAGCGTCAGAACGAACCGCCCGATCCAGCCGAGTTGGCGTACGAGGTTTCCCATTGGCCCAGTTGTAAACAGGATGGAACTGCGTTGCGCGTCACGGACGGTGCCGCGCATCAGATTTCGAAGCTGAATCCCTTCCGGGTTTTGGCCTGATATGCCCTGGTGTCGAACCGGTATAGTCGGGCCGCCCGGTGGCGGACGCCGGTCTGCATCTCGCCGGTTTCCCGAAGAATACCCATTTCAAGGATTTTCCCGCGAAAATTTCGTTTGTCCAGCGCCCGCCCGAGGATGATTTCGTAGAGCCGCTGTAACTGAAACAGGGTGAATTTCTCGGGCAGCAGTTCGAAACCGACCGGCTGATAGCGCACCTTCCCCCGCAACCGCTCCTGAGCCAGCGCCAGAATGTCGGCATGGTCGAAGGCGAGGTCCGGCAGCGCGTCGAGCGGGAACCACGCCGCCTCGCGGGCATCGGTCGCGCCCTTGACCGCGTGGTCGCGCAGGTTCACCAGTGCGTAGTAGGCAACCGTCACCGTCCAGCCACGCGGGTCGCGTCCCGGATTCCCGAACGTGAAGAGTTGTTCGAGATAGGCGTCGGTAATTCCGGTTTCCTCGAGCAGTTCCCGGCGCGCGGCGGTTTCGAGTGTTTCATCCCCCTGAACGAATCCGCCCGGCAGGGCCCACGCATCCTCGAACGGCGGCAGGGCGCGCCGGATCAGGGCCACCTTGAGGTCCGTATCGTCGAGGCCGAACACCACGCAATCGACCGTGAGCGCCGGCCGTTCGTAGTCATAGGTAAAGGGCATAGTCGAAAACAGGCGAATGATGAAAATTGAGCGGGAAGCGACCTGATTGTGAGTTCCCGAAGGTGAAAGTCAAGGGAGGCGACCCCAAAATCAGGTGCGGTCACCTCCGACAGCCCGGGAAACCGCCTCAACACAACCAGTCCGGTTGATCCGAGGTGCGGGGAAAACGGGTTGCGGTAACTCGACAAACATCTCCTCAAACGGATTCAAGGCAGTCATGGTTGAATCCTGAAACCGATTGGCGTGACGAAAGCTGGCCGGAGACACTTTTCTCCGGCCAACTCCGTTTGACTAACTTCCGAAACCACCGGCGGAAGCGCTGAACGTTGCGCCCTGACTCAAGCGCACCGCCGACTGCGAAAACATCAGGAACGCCTGCCGGATTTCAGCTTCCGTATCGCCCGGAACGAGCATCCACCGATCCTCGATGCCCATCGTTCGAAACACCTTCCGAAAATCGGTCTGCCCGCCGTCGTCAATGCCCATCGCCGCCACGATGTGATGCTCGGCGGACAGATCCTCGACCACCGTTTTCACCGACTGCGCCGTCGCTTTCGTCGAATGGGCATCCGCCCCGTCGGTGATGATGAGCGTGATGCTCCGCACCGCCACGCCCGCGTCGATGAATTCCTGCTGCTTGGCGATGACCCGCCCGAGGACGACAAGCGTCTGATCGTAGAGCGGCGTGCCGAGATTCGGGTTGTAGTTGTGAATCGTCAGATCGACGGCCTGGGCATTGCGGCAATAGGTGATTTTCCCGGTCTTTTTCCGTTCGGGTTCATCCACGACGGCCAGCGGCACGTAGGGAAAAATCACCTCCCCGTTCAGGTACCCCGTATGCACCAGGATCGAATGGTTCTGCTTCGCGCCCATCAATGCCTGAAGCACGATGTTGTGCCCGTCGCGAACAAGCTGCGCGTTGTTG
>JAAFHI010000532.1 GCA_013298335.1 Actinomycetota bacterium | reverse complement strand
GACGTTCTGGAACGACGGGTGGGGATTCCGTTCTCCCTCTCGCTCATCTTTATCGAAGTCGCCCGGCGGCTCGACGTCCAGTGCGAAGGCGTCGGCTTTCCCGGTCATTTTCTGGTCCGTCACGTCAGTTCGAACGGCGTCACGCTGTTTGACCCGTTCAACGGCGGTCGGACGCTGACCGAACCCGACTGTTCCGGGCTGCTTTCGAATATGTACGGACCCGGCGCGGCCTTCAATCCGGCGTTTCTGCGTCCGATTGGTCCCCGCGCGATGCTCCAGCGGATGCTCAACAACCTGAAGGGCATCGCGGTCAAGGCCCCGGACTGGACACTCGCTGCCCGGACGACCCGGATGATGCTCTGCGTGACGCCCGACGATCCCGACACCATCCGTGATTGCGGTTTGTTCCACGCCCAGATCGAAGACTGGTCCCGGTCACTCGACCTGCTGACCCGCTACCAGGAACTCGACCCAAAAAACGACCACCATGCCGTCATCGAGGAAGAAATCGGGCGTGCCCGAACCGAACTGGCGCACTGGAATTGAGGGAAAAGCCAATGAAAATCGCGATGTTCCACTATCGTGGGCGGACCAGTCCCGGCATCGTCATTGATGACCGAATCGTCGATTTCGGAGATGATTTCCAGACCGCGCTCGACATACTGAAACTCGAAGACTGGCAACTGCGTGAGGTTTGGGGCCGGGCCGAATCCCGAATCATCTCGGCGCCTGAACTCGTTCAGTCGGTTGCGGACGTGACGTTTGATGCCCCGGTGCCACGGCCCGGAAAAATCATGTGCGTCGGTTTGAACTACTTGGACCACGCCGCCGAACAGGGCAAGGAACCGCCGTCGGCCCCGATGATTTTTGCGAAATACGGCACCGCCATTACCAATCATCTGGCCGAAATCGTCCTCCCGCCGAACAGCGCGGAGGTGGATTACGAGGCCGAGCTGTGCGTGGTCATCGGGCGGACGGGCCGGTTGATTCCGATCGGGGAGGCGTATGACTACGTTGGCGGCTATACAATCATCAACGACGTGAGCGCCCGCGACATGCAGCGGCAGGACAAGCAGTTCACCCGCGCCAAGTCGTGTGACACCTTCGCGCCGCTCGGTCCGTGGGTGGTGACGAAAGACGAGATCCCAGACCCGCAGATTCTTTCAATCTCGCTGACGCTCAACGGCGAAGTCATGCAGTCGTCGAACACGAATCAGCTCATCTTCAACGTACCGTTCCTGATTTCCTATCTTTCGCAGTCCATGACGCTCGAAGCCGGGGACCTTATCGCCACCGGAACGCCGGGCGGCGTCGGCGTTTTCCGCAATCCGCCGGTTTTCCTCAAGGACGGGGATGACGTGGCCGTGACCATCGAGGGCATCGGGACACTGCGGAACCGAGTGGTCAGCAGTCAGCAGTCAGCAGTCAGTAGTCAGCAGTCAGTAGTCAGTAGTCAGTGGCCAGTAGTCAGCAGTCAGTAAATTCCCGGAAAATTCGCTTGAAACCATTCCGGCAAAAGACTTTGCTGGTTTTCATCCTTCATCCTTCATCCTTCATCCTTCATCCTTCATCCTTCAGCTTCGGTCTCGGTCTGCCGCGTGCGTCCGAAGAAAAAGGCGATGCCAACGCTCAGGAAGTAGAGCAGCATCATCGGAACGGCGAAGACCAGCATGTTCGGGATGTCGGACGTGGGCGAAAGAATCGCCGCGATGACGAGAATCACGATCATCGCGAGCCGCCAGATGCGGAGTAGAAAGCCCGCCGTCACCAGGCCGAGCCGAGCGAGCACAAACACCACCGTCGGGAGTTCGAAGACCGCACCGAGTCCGAGGATGATGGCAATGATGAGGTCAAAGTAGTCGTTCACCTCGATCATGGCCTGGAAGTCTTTTCCGACATCGAGCAGGAACGAACAGGCGCGGGGGAAGGCGATGTAGTACCCGAAGGCCGCGCCGAGGACAAAAAAGAACGTTCCGAGAATCAGTACCGGCCAGATGTAGCCGCGTTCGTGCTGGTAAAGCCCCGGCGCGATGAACATGTAAAGCTGGAAGACCGTGAAGGGAATCGAAAAGAAGACCGCGGCGTAAAAGGCGACCTTGACGTAGAGGTTGAATGCGCCCTGGACCGTGTGGACAACAAGCTGTCCGGTCGGGTCGATGGAACTGTTGAAGATTTCACTGGTCGGCAGCGGGAATTTCTCGGGAATCACCCGGTCGCCGAGAACCGTCGTCTGAACCGTTTCGAGAATCCGTTTTCCGGTCGAATCCTTGACGATCCGGGCCGGGAGCGCCGTTCCGGCGGGTATCACCGCGCCCTGAATCGTGACCCCGGCGCCGAAAATGTAGGTGACGGTCGCGCCTTCGGGCAGATCGCTGGCGAGGGTCAGCCGGGTGGCCGATTTGACGTTGGTGAGCCGGGCGGCGAGGAGTGCGTCGGAAACCGGTTTCGAGAGGAAACGATAGAGGCTGCTCGAAAATCCCCAGCAGACGACGAAAGCGACGCCGAGAAAGGCCACGATGTAGAAAATCCGGCGGCGGAGTTCGTCGAGGTGATCGAGAAACCCCATCGAGGCTTCTTCTTCGGGTTCTTCGGTGGGGCGTTGAATGACCGCTTCAGGCATGGGGATTGATGATTTTCGATTGGTGATTTTCGATTGAAGGGCTGAAGGCGAGTCGGATTAGCCTTCGAAGCCGTCAATGGAGCCGCCGCCGGTTGCGGTCGGTTTGGCGTGGAAACCGTTGGTGGCGGCGATAACCGCAACGTCCGCAACGGGTTCCGGATTCGACGAGATGTCGAACCCACCGGCTTTGAAAGGTGAGCGGGCGAGGGTGAATTCCGGTTCGGGCATCGCGGGCGGTGTTTCGAGGACCGGCAGGGCGATGGACTGCTCAATGGCCGGGAAGTCGATGGCTTCGGTGATGCGAACCTTTTCGCTTTCGACTTCGGCTTCCCACGTACTCTTGAATTCATCCGAGGCGTTGCGCAGGTGCGCCATGACCTGGCCGATTTTCCGGCCAATCTCGGGAAGTTGGCGCGGACCGAAAACCAGCAACCCGATGACGAAGATAAAGATCAGCTCGGGCATTCCCATTCCGAACATAGCGTTCAAGCCTCCTGTGCCGTCAATTCATGTATGACGCGCAGAATTTCCTCGTGGTTTGCGGAAACGCGCACCGGGCGGTTGGCGAAGCGGGATTCCAGCTTGCCTTCGGCGCGGACCGTCCGGGTTTCCCGCTCGGCGTCGGTAAAGAGTTCGTCCGCGTGATACTGGACGGTGTAGTCCGGGTCCTTCAAGACGTTCCCGGTCAGAACGGCGATAATGTCTTCGTCCGGATTGAGTTCATTGGATTCAACCAGTTTTCGAATCCCGGCCAGCGTCGTGGCGCTCGCGGGCTCGCAGCCCAGCCCGTCGCGACCGATGATCGCCTTGGCGTCGGCGATTTCCTGCTCGGAAACCGAAACGACGGTGCCGTCCATCCACTCCAGCGCCCGGACCGCCTTCGGCCACGACACCGGCTGGCCGATCTTGATCGCCGTGGCGAGCGTTTTCGGATGTTTGACCGGTACGAAATCGCCCTTCCGGTCGCCGTTCCAGAAGGCATCGAGCGGGGCCGCGCCTTCCGCCTGCACCACCGTCAGCTTCGGCAGCCGGTCAATGAGACCGTTGTCGAGCAGTTCCTTGAACCCCTTGCCGAGCGCGGAACAGTTGCCGAGGTTGCCGCCGGGGACGACCACCCGGTCCGGGACCTTCCAGCCGCGCTGCTGGAGCATTTCGATGCCGATGGTCTTCTGACCTTCGAGCCGGAAGGGATTGACCGAATTGAGCAGGTAGAT
>JAAFHI010000707.1 GCA_013298335.1 Actinomycetota bacterium | reverse complement strand
CGCGCCGACCCGGCCCACCGGTCGGGCCACAATCGAGAACCCGTTCGACCGGAGCTTGAGCGCGGTCAGAACGTACCCGTTCTTCGGCGTTTCAAACATGTTCTCGACTTCCTCGTCGAAGAACCGCGATTCATCCGCCTTGCGGGCAATCGCCTTCAGGTTTTCGCTGTAGTTGCCCTTCCCGGCTCCCTTGGCATAGGCCCGCTGCGCCAGATAGATCTCGCGCAGGGTGTTGCGCGCCGTGTTGTCGTTTTCGTTGCGGGTCCGCTCGGCGTCACTCACGCCGAATCCGGCCCCGACGAATCCGACCAGCGTCGGCAGCGGGAATTTGGCGCTGATGCCGACCGTCTGCCCGTCGCGACCGAGATGGATGGCGTAAGGCATCGCCGACAGCCCTTCAAGAAAAACCTGATACCGCTTTGGCGTTTCCTTTTTCAGGGAATCGAGCAGGCTTTGATAGAGATACTCGGAAACATAGGACGACGCGATGGTCTCGGACGGGCGCGCCTGCATCGAATTGATGAAGGACGCCTGCCGGGCCAGCGTCTTGTCGGATTTGCGCGAATCCACCACCCACTTCACGTCGTTCACGCGACCGACCGCGAGGACATCGTCCAGAATCGTCATCGCGTAATCGTCGGCGATCATCAGTTCCGCGCCATTGTAGGTTTCCAGCCGGGGGGCGGGTTTCGTGGGGGGCACCGGCTGTCCATCAATCTGCTGCTTCTGGGTCTCGCGGTTATACTCCTGCAAACCGAAGGCAAAGATTTTCGAGAAGGTGTTGCGCAGCATCGAGGCATTGTTCACGCCCGCGAAAGCCGCCACGTGCATCTTGTTGACGTCGGGCGTCTCGACCTTGACCGCCTTGTCGAAGTCGATGCCTTCGACGGCGATGGTGAATTCACCGGTCAGCCCGGCGGCGAGTTCATTGCGGAAGTTGAAGCCGAGCTTGTCTTCCGATTTCGCGAACCGCTCGCGCACCTTCGGGTCAACCACCGAGTACATTTCGAGGATGGTGTCGAAAATTCGGGTCGGGTTGATCGTCGTCGTGGAGAAAACCTGGGTGTTTTCGGGCAGTGAATTCGCCGCACTCATCGAAACCACCGGACCGTCGGCGAACGCGGGCACGAGTCCCGGCGCCGCATGCGGCAATCCGACGACCAGTTGCTGGTAATAGGCGTTGTCCTTGACACCGACCGAGGTTCCGATGCCGCCGAGCGCGCCGAAGCCGGTAAGCTGGAACAGTTTCTCGGTCATTTCCGCGAACTGGGCCTCTTTCTCGCGGCTCTTGGGATCGGTCGGTTTCTTCTTCTCGGAACGGACGATTTCGAGAAGGCCGTCCTTGAACGCCGCGCCGACGGCCTTGGTGTTGACGTAGAGCGAGACGTTGCGGGGAACGTTCATCCGGCTGCGCGTCTGGACGAAATCGCCCGAAGCCGCCAGCGTTTCGGTCTTCCCTTCACTGAGCTGGGTCAGCAGGCGACGCAATGCCGGACCTTCCGAACCGATCACGAACCGGCCTTCCTGCGCGTAGGAAAATCCCTTGTCCTTGCGTTCACTCGGCAGGGTCGTCATCTGGAACCGACCGATTTTCGTGACCGTCGGTTTTTTGGCGGCGGGCGCGGGCTTGACCTTCTTTTTGGCCTTCTTGGGATCGTCCGTCGCGGAATACTCGACGTCGCTCGTTCCGGTCGCCTCGCCAAGCAGCTTGCGGCCCGCCGCAATGTACTGATTCGCCGCTTCCTCGCTCGGCGCTTCGAGAATCACCACGTATTCCGGCTCGGGAAACGCCGATTTCGGTTTGCCGGGCACCGGCGGCGTCAGCGTGACGGCCAGACCGAGCTTGGTCGCGGCCAGCACCGACTTGTCGGGAAAGCCGAAAATCTTGAGCAGCGTGTCGTACTTGGTCGGGTCAATCGAAACGCCCGCGTCGGGCGAGGCGAGGAATTTCTTGACGCTCTCGACATTGAGAATCTCGTCAATCGCGGCGGTGACGTTCTCGGCTTCCACGTAAAACAGCGTGTTCGACGTGAAATATCCCGGCAGCGCGGTCGGCAGGGCCACCGGGGCCACCGCCGGAGCGGTCGAACGGATGGTTGGTTTTCTTTTTTGAGCGAAAGCGATGGGCGTGAACTGCATTGCGAAAACAAGCGCGACGATCCACATCGTCAGCGCGGAACGCACCGCAAGGCGAAACCGAGAAGTCATATCGTGAAATATCTCCTGTCGGATTTTCTTTTCCGAATATTTGAAAAACGGACGCAATTCGGTGACGCCCCCGTACCGGGCGTTGCACGTCACCCCGAAAAATCAGGCGGGAAGACGCGCAAAACCGATTTCGAACCATGCCTTTCAGGGCGATTTTAGGCAAGCGGCTTCGCGGTGAGCCGGACGAGTTGCCGGGCGCGTTCCGTCAGGGGAGACAGATCGGGTGAAACGAGCAGATCCGAGGAGAACAACCCGCTGCCGACCGTCACCACCGACGTACCGGCCTTGAGATAGTTCGGGACCAGTTCAATGGCGATTCCTCCCGCCGCCATCAGATGCTGGTCGGGAAATGCCCGCCGCAAATGGCTCAGATAGGATGGCCCACCGAAACACGCCGCCGGAAAGACCCGCAGCAGCGGTGGATTGGCGACCGCCAGATCCGCGAGTTCGTTCGGCGTGGCGACACCGGGAACGGCGAACACGCTTTGCCGCCGGCAGAAATCCACCACCATCTTCTGATTGAACGGCAGCGTCACGAACTGCGCGTTGGCCTTCACCGCCCGGTCGGCGGCCTCGATGGTCGTCACATCCCCCGCCCCGACCACGATCTTCGTGCCGTAAGTCCGCCGCAGATCGCTGATGACCCGCGCCGCGCCCGGCGTCGCGTAGGGCACTTCAATCATCACCATCCCGCCGGCAATCACCGCTTCCGCCGCCCGGAACGCCATGTCCGCCGTCGCCGCCCGAATGCTGGCAACGACCCGATGAGTACAGAATTTGGTGAGAATGTCGTTCATGGAAAAGGGATCAGGGGTCAGGAATCAGGGATCAGGTTTTGTGGTTTCGGACGTAGACGCTTTAGCCGGGACCGGGAATTTCGAACCTGG
>JAAFHI010000628.1:2098-3396 GCA_013298335.1 Actinomycetota bacterium | reverse complement strand
CCCCAACGCATTCGGCTTTTTTCCGCCGACCGGATGAGTTCGTTCCCCGGCGTTCGACTTGAACCACCCGATATCCTCCACCGGTTCGGCGTAAAAGTCGCCGGTCGTCCCGGCGCGGCAGGCGTATTCCCATTCCGCCTCGGTCGGAAGGGCGTACGTGAAGCCGTCCCCCTGCCGATTCAGGCGCTGGAGAAATTCCCAGATCTCGTCCCACGTCACCGACTCGACCGGACAATCCGCGCAATTCTTGAATGTACTGGGGTTGCCGCCCATTACCGCTGTCCACTGGGCCTGGGTGACTTCGTATTTTCCCATCCGGAACGGCTCGGCGATGACCACGCGGCGGGCCGGGTTGTCGTTTTGATTCGGCCCGCGATCCACGCCCATGACAAACTCGCCCGCCGAAATGTCCACAACTTCGATTCCTTCCGCGCCTTTCACCGACTTTCCCTTCGAGGGATCGCGAGGTCTGGTCACCGGCGGTCGGTCCATATCTCCGTTTCGACCGGAAGGCGAACCGTCCGGTTTTCCTCCTTTTTCAAGTCGGGCGAGCCTGACGCGGGCGGTTCCGGCGTATTTTCCGTTCGGAAATTCCTTGAGGAAGGCCCGGAAATCGGCGGGACTTTTACTTTCCCGGACGTCGTTCCAGGCTTCGGCTTCGGGATCGCTCGCCGGACCGGGTTTCCCCGCCTCATCGACCGGCGGGCGAAAATAGAACGTCCCGCGCAACTTGCTCGAAATCCACGGCTGCTGTTTGCCGCGACTTTTGCGCTCGACGTCCGCCCCGGCCAGATTGAAGACGTCTTCGATGCGGAGTCCCGGCTCACGCAAATGTTTCAGTAACTCGTTGGTAAACAGGCCGTTTTCGGTATCGCCGTCGCTCGCCGTCTTGCCCGGATCGGTGGCATAGGCAATGAATGACCCGCTCGGCGCGGCGATTTCGGCCAGTCCACCGGGACCGCCGCGCCGGAACGCCGCCGCGAAGGGATTGTCGCGGCAGGCGTCGAGAATGACGATGTTGACCCGCGCGCCGGAGTCCTCCATCTGCCGCAGCAGCGTCTCGGCGTCGAGGCAGAAAATCTCGACGTCGGATTCCTTCGAAATCTCGGTTTCGGCGCCGAGCGGCACGAGGTAGTTGCGGCCCCCGACCTGCACGCCGTGTCCGGCATAGTAAAAAAGGCCGACGCCGCCCGATGCCCGCAGCTTCGTGCCGAAATCCCGAATCGCCCGTTTCATTCCAACCAGATCGAGATCGACGAAATCGGCGACCTCGAACCCGACCGCCGGGTCGCGCAACG
>JAAFHI010000628.1:0-2057 GCA_013298335.1 Actinomycetota bacterium | reverse complement strand
TTGGCCGGATTTTTCAGCTTTCCCTTTGCGTAGTTGCCGTTTCCGATGACCAGCGCGGTCCGTTTTTCGCTCGACGGCGCATCGCGGTTCAGTCTGCGGTCCTGATCGGTTTCGGATTGCGGCGATTTCGATCCCTCGACGTGACCTGATCCGGCAGCGAGGCTTCCGGCGAAGACGGCCAGCAGAAAGAAAACCGTTGTCATCGTTCTTCGCATGGCGGGTCCTTTTTGAACCGGGTGACCGAACCTATTCGGGTTCCGCGAGAAGCGCCTTGACCTTGGCCCGGAAGTCATCCTCTGATATGGCGCCGGTCTGTTGCTCACGAATGATTCCCTTTCGGTCAATGAAAACGGTGTACGGAATGCCGTTCCCGAGGCCGAACTTTTCGCCGATTTCCCCATTTCCAAAAGCGATGGGATATGACAACGGCTTCTTTTCGAGAAATTCCCTGACGGTTTTCTCGTTCTCAGCCGGACTCCCGCCTTCGTCCAGCGAAAGACCGATGACGGTCAGCCCGTTTCCTTCAAGTTCCTGGTACACCTGATTCATGCCCGGCATTTCGTAAAGGCAAGGTCCGCACCATGACGCCCAGAAATTGACGACCACCACCCGTCCACGCTTTTCCTTCAGTTCGAACATTCCGTGGTTGAGGGTTTGAATCGCCAGGTCGGGGGCGACCGTGACGGCCTTTTGAGTCGTTTCATCCGGCGTTTTCTTCGGATTTTCCTGCCGCGACGCGGACAACTCGGTGTCTTGTGATGCAAGGTAGGCTCGGCTGGAGAAAGAGGAATGGAGAAATACCATCCCCAGCATGGCGAACCAGATCAACGCGGGTCGGATGAGGGTCATTCGCATCGCCGTCACTTCCTGTTTTTGTAGCTGTTCAGAGTCTCCCGCTTTAGCGGGAAGAAGCGCGGAAGCCGGGCATTTCCCAAGGGAAAATCAGGCTTCGTTCGCGATTTTTCGGAAAAGACCGCGGAAAAATGGTCGAATTTCAGAAATCCTTCCCGCTAAAGCGGGAAACTCTGAACAGTTCCCTGTTTTTTCGTAAAGTGGCGGGATTTTCCGCCTTTCTTTCCGTTTCAACAAGCCCTCGTTTTTGTTGTAACCCCGCCGCAAAATCCCGTATTTCAAACTTCCGGTGGCTGCATTAGGATTTCGGCACGCTTTCCGACAACCGATCCGCCGCTTTTCCTCCCGAAAGGACGCGCCGCCATGCGATTTCGAAACGGCTCACTTCCCGGCGGCGCGCGCTTCCGGGGATGGATTTTCTGCCCGGTTCTCTTCCTTTTTCTCCTGTCCGCGCTGCTTCCGGTCACCCCGACGGCGAGCGGACAGGACCGGCGGCTGTCGCGCGATCCATCTACACCCGCAAATGAAAAAAGGCTCGCACTCGTCATCGGCAACGGAACCTACGGCCACGCCCGGCAGCTTCCGAATCCGCTGAACGACGCCCGCGCTATGGCGACGGCGCTGAAGGAGGTCGGATTCGAGGTGCTGGGGCCGGACGGTCAGGGATACGTGAATCTCGACCAGCGGGCGATGCTGCGGGCGGTGAAGGAATTCGGCGAACGGCTGCAACGCGGCGGCGGCGTGGGGCTTTTCTACTTTGCGGGACACGGCGTTCAGGCGAATGAAACCAACTACCTCGTCCCGACCGACGCCGACCCGACCGACGAGACCGATTTGAAATACCAGGGCCTCGACATCAAGGACGTGCTCGATCAATTCGCGGGCAACCGGCTGAACATCGTCATCCTCGACGCCTGCCGCGACAATCCGTTCGCGCGGGGTTTTCGCCGAACTCGTAGCGCGGCGGGCGACGGTCTGCGGCAGGTGGACGCCCCAACCGGCACGCTCATCGCCTACGCCACCGCGCCGGGGAAAACGGCGAGCGACGGCAGCGGCTCAAACGGCCTCTACACGCAGGAGCTGCTGGCCGCGATGCGGGTGAAGGGACTCACCATCGAGCAGGTTTTCAAGAAAGTCCGGGTCGAGGTCGAGGCGAAAAGCAACGGCGCGCAGGTTCCGTGGGAAAATTCGTCGCTCAAGGGGGA
>JAAFHI010000110.1 GCA_013298335.1 Actinomycetota bacterium | reverse complement strand
CTCGCCATACAACGATGCGCTGCTCATTACGCGAACACCTCGATGGTCTTCCGGATTGCCTGACCGAGCGCGTCGATTTCGGCTTTCGTGTTGTAGAAGGCAAACGACGCGCGGGCTGTCGCCGGTACGCCGTAGCGGGCCATCACCGGCTGGGCGCAGTGGTGTCCGGCGCGAACCGCCACGCCTTCATTATCGAGCAGCGTGCCGATGTCGTGAGGGTGAATGCCTTCGATGGTGAAGGAAATGATCGCGGCTTTGTGCTTCGCGGTCCCGATGATTTTCACGCCGGGAATTTCAGAAAGCACTTTTGTGCCGTATTCGAGCAGTTCGTGTTCCCACGCGGCGATGTTTTCAAGCCCGATGCCCTGAAGATACTCGATGGCCGTGCCGAGGCCGATCACGTCGGCGATGGCGGGCGTGCCGGCTTCGAACTTGTGTGGAATCGGCGCGTAGGTGGTTTTCTCGAATGTCACCGACTCGATCATGTCGCCGCCGCCAAGGAACGGGTCCATGGCTTCGAGAATATCGACCTTGCCGTAGAGAATGCCGATGCCCGTCGGACCGCAGGCTTTATGGCCTGAAAACACGTAGAAATCGCAGTCGAGGTCCTGCACGTCCACGTTCATGTGGGGCGCGGCCTGCGCGCCGTCCACGAGGAAGCGGATGCCCTTCGCGTGGGCGAGAGCAATCATTTCCTTGACGGGGTGAATCGTCCCGATGGCGTTGGAAACGTGGCCGACGGCGACGATTTTGGTGCGCTCGTTGAGCAGCTTTTCATACTCTTCGAGGATGAGTTCGCCCGCGTCGTTCACCGGAATGACCCGCAGTTTCGCGCCCTTTTCGTTGCAGAGCATCTGCCACGGCACGATGTTGGCGTGGTGTTCGGTGGCCGAGACGACGATTTCATCGCCTTCGCCGACGAACTTGCGTCCGAAGCCATGCGCGACGAGATTGATGCCTTCGGTCGTGCCCTTGGTGAAGATGATCTGACGGGTTTCGGGCGCGTTGAGGAGCTTCGCGACAAGTCGCCGCGTGCCTTCATAGGCTTGCGTGGCCTTCGCCGACAGCAGGTGAATGCTGCGCCGAACGGTCGAATATTCCTCGGAGTAGAACTTGGTCATCCGGTCGATGACGGCGTGCGGTTTCTGGCTCGTCGCCGCCGAATCGAGATAGACGAGCGGTTTGCCGTTGACCTCGCGCGCGAGCGTCGGGAAGTCGGCACGAATCTTTTCCACGTCGAACGTGGGAGCGAGTGCGGTTTGTGCGGACATCAGTTCAATCCTTTTCTCAATCGCAAAAAACGTGACGGCGAAAAGGCCGAAAAACCCGGTCTTCAGCCCTTCGTGCCGTCGTGTCCTTGTGCCTTGGTGTTTCGCTTCGCCATGCGGGCACCGATTACGTCGTCGAGATGCGACTTGATCGACGCAACCTTGATGCCGTCGGTGATTTCCCGGGCAAAGCCGTAGGTCAGCAGGGTTCGGGCCTGTTCCGGAGTCAGGCCGCGACTGAGCAGATAAAAGATTTCGTCGTTTTCAAGCTGTCCGACCGTCGCGCCATGCCCGCACTTCACGTCATCGGCGAAGATTTCGAGCTGCGGCTTGGTATCGACGCGCGCGTCGTTGGACAGCAGAAGGTTCTTGTTGGACGTGACCGAGTTGGTCAACTGGGCGTCCTTGCGAACGAGCACCTTGCCGTCGAAGACGCCGCGCGACTTGCCGTCGAGCACGCCCCGGAAGGTGACTTCGCTTTCACACCGCGGCACGGCGTGGTCAATCGAAATATGCGTATCAGCCACCTGCGCGTCGGCGGTCAGATAGAGTCCGGCCAGCCGGCATTCGCCGCCTTCGCCGCCGAACGCCACCGAAACCTGATGCCGCGACACCTGTCCGCCGAGCGCGATGGACAGACTCGTGAACACGCTCGTCCGGTTCAGCGACACATGCGTGTCGGCGATGTGAAACGCCTTCGCGCCTTCGTGCTGAACCTTGTAGTGCGACAGATTCGCGCCCGGTTCGACGATGAACTCGGCGACCGCGTCGGTCAGATAGGTCCGGTTTCCGAAGCGTCCGCGTTCGTCGCAGAGTTCGATGAAATTCTCGACGACCGTGGCAATCGAGGCTTCCTCGGCCACGACGAGCGTGCGGGGAAACGTCGAGCGATGGTCGGACTGCGGACCGGTCACGAAGAACAGGTTCACCGACTGCTCGATGGCCTGTCCCCGCTTGACGCGGATGAACGCGCCGTCGGTCAGGAACGCATCGTTGAACGCCGTGAAGGCACGGCCTTCGACTTTCGCGAGCGAACCGAGATGTCTGGCGACGAGATCGCCATTCGACGTGATTGCGTCGGACAGCCGCGAAACCTCAATGCCGCCGTTCAGCTTCGACGTGTCGGACAACTCCGGCACAAACACGCCATTGAGGAACACCAGCCGCGCGCCTTCGGATTCGGCGTAGAAGGGAATGCTCTTGCCCGCGAGGGCGAGATCGAGGCCGGCGAGATCGGCGGCGGTGAACACCTGTTCGGCGACGCGGGCCACGTTGGTGTATTTCCATTCCTCATCGCGGACGGTCGGGAATCCGAGCTTCTCGAATTCGGCGAAACCGGCGGCGCGCTTCCCGGCGAGCCACGACGGCGTCTCACCCGCCCGCGCTTCGGCAAACTCGGCAAACGTCTCGGCGTAGGGATTTTTCGATTTTGACAACTCAGCCTTCATGCCCTTACGCCCCCGCTCCGGCAGCCGCCCCGGCGGCCTCGATTTCGTCGCGAATCCAGTCGTAGCCACGCTCTTCGAGTTCGAGCGCAAGTTCCTTCGTGCCGGACTTGACGATCCGTCCGTTGACCAGCACGTGCACATAGTCGGGCTGGATGTAGTTCAGCAGCCGCTGGTAGTGCGTGACCAGAATGAACGCGTTGGTATCGCTGTGGAGCTTGTTGACGCCGTTCGACACGATGCGCAGGGCGTCGATGTCGAGCCCGGAATCGGTTTCGTCGAGAATCGCGAGCTTGGGATCGAGAATCGCCATCTGGAGGATTTCGTTGCGCTTCTTTTCGCCGCCCGAGAAGCCTTCGTTGACCGAACGGTCAATGAACGCCTTGTCCATTTCGACAATCTGAATCTTCTCCTGAAGCAGGTCGTCGAATTCGAGCGGATCGAGTTCCTCTTCGCCATTGTGCTTGCGGACCTGATTGTAGGCGGTCCGCAGGAACGAGGCATTGCTCACGCCGGGGATTTCAATCGGATACTGGAACGCGAGGAAGACGCCTTCGCGGGCACGCTCGTCGGGTTCCATTTCAAGGAGATTCTTGCCGAAATAGAGCACTTCCCCTTCGGTCACTTCATAACTCGGGTGTCCCGAAAGAACCTTCGAAAGGGTGCTCTTGCCGGAGCCGTTGGGGCCCATGATGGCGTGAATTTCGCCCGGCTTCACCGTCAGGTTGATGCCGCGCAGAATTTCGGCATCGTTAATTTTCGCGTGCAAATTACGGATTTCCAGCACTGTATGATTCCTTTTTGGTCAGTGGCCAGTAGCCAGCAGTCAGTGGTCAGTAGTCAGTAGTCAGTAGTCAGTAGTCAGTCAGAGCCAAGGCGTGGACCGAGCACCAGGAAAACCTGATCCCTGACACCCGATCCCTGATCCCTTTTTTCTTCAGCCGACGCTGTTTTCAAGTTTCAGGCCGAGCAGGCGCTGCGCCTCGACGGCGAACTCCATCGGCAGTTCGCGGATGACTTCCTTGCAGAAGCCGTTGATGATCATCGAGATCGCGTCTTCCTGCGGAATGCCGCGCTGCATGAAGTAGAAAATCTGCTCCTCGCTGATTTTCGACGTCGTCGCCTCGTGCTCGATCTTGCTGCTGTTGTTTGAGACTTCGATGTAGGGGAACGTGTTCGCCCCGCAGTCCTGTCCGATGAGCATCGAGTCGCACTGCGTGTAACTGCGGGCGTTTTCCGCGCCCGGCATCACTTTCACGAGCCCGCGGTAGCTGTTGTTCGACTTGCCCGCCGAGATGCCCTTCGACACGATCGTGCTCTTGGTGTTCTTCCCGACGTGAATCATCTTCGTGCCGGTGTCGGCCTGCTGGCGGTGATTCGTCAGCGCCACCGAATAGAACTCGCCGACCGAGTTGTCTCCGATGAGCACGCAGCTCGGGTACTTCCAGGTAATCGCCGAACCGGTTTCGACCTGGGTCCAGGAGATCTTGGAATTTTTGCCCTGGCATTTGCCGCGCTTGGTCACGAAGTTGTAGATGCCGCCGCGACCTTCCTCATCCCCGGCGTACCAGTTCTGAACCGTCGAATACTTGATCTCGGCGTTGTCGAGCGCGATGAGTTCGACCACCGCCGCGTGAAGCTGGTTCTTGTCGAACTTCGGCGCGGTGCAGCCTTCGAGGTACGACACCGACGCGCCTTCCTCGCAGATGATGAGCGTCCGTTCGAACTGTCCCGATTCGGAATTGTTGATGCGGAAATAGCTCGACAGATCCATCGGGCTCTTCACGCCCTTCGGAATGTAGACGAACGAGCCGTCGCTGAAGACCGCCGAGTTGAGCGCCGCGAAGTAGTTGTCGCCGACCGGCACGACCGTTCCGAGATACTTCTTGATGAGTTCCGGATGGTCCTTCACCGCTTCCGAAAACGAACAGAAGATGACGCCGTGTTCGAGCAGCTTTTCACGGTAGGTGGTCGCGACCGAGACGCTGTCGAAGATGGCGTCCACCGCGACGTTGGCGAGCATTTTCTGCTCGTTGAGCGGAATGCCGAGCTTGGCGAAGGTGTCGAGCAGTTCGGGATCGACTTCGTCGAGGCTGTTCAGCTTCTTCTTCGGCTTCGGAGCCGAGTAGTAAATGATGTCCTGGTAGTCGATGGCCGGGTAGGTGACGTTCGGCCAGGTCGGCTCGACCATCTTGAGCCACTGCCGAAAGGCCTTGAGGCGGAATTCGAGCATGAATTCCGGTTCGCCCTTCTTTTCGGAAATCAGGCGAATGGTGTCTTCGGTCAGGCCGCGTGGAGCGACGTCGGATTCGATGTCGGTGGTGAATCCGTATTTGTACTCCTGCGTAGCCAACGATGCCGCGATTGCGCTCATGAATCTCTCCTCGAAACTTCCCGGAATACCCGTAATTTATTGTGTCGAAACCGGATCACGCCGACGCCTGGGCTTTGGCGAGCGACCGTATCCGCTGCAATTGGAACAGTTGCTGGCCGACCTCGCCCTCGTGATTGACGAGATGGGCGAGCGTAATCTGGCTCAGAACCTGCTTCACGGTGTCGTTCAGGATTTGCAGCACGGGACGGATGCCGCAATCGGTGTTGTGGACACAGACGTCCTGAATGCCGCTGAAGCTCTTGCAGTGTTCCTCGATGTCGGCGTTTTCAAACACGCTGATGACGTCGCCGACCGTGATGTCGGCAGCCGGGCGGGCCAGTACGTAGCCGCCCTTGATCCCGCGCACCGACTTGACGATGGCGGCGGCGCTCAGAAGCCACAGAATTTTCCCGGCGTTCGCGGTGGAAATTCCCTCGCGTTCCCCGATTTGCTTGAGCGTCAGCGCCTGTCCCTCGGCCTGTCGGGCCAACTGGAGCAGACACCGCAACCCATATTCCTCTTGCGCCGTGATTCGCATCAGTGTGAAACTCGCCTTTTCCTCAGACTGACTGCAACATAGTCAATACCTGATTTTTTTGTCAACAAAGACAGCCTGAAAACCCTACTTTTTCTTCCGTATTTCCCAAATGGCCGCCAAAACCAAAACGAAAGCCGTCGAAGCCGAAGCCAACGAACTCAAGAAACGGGTCGGTGACAACCTCGAACGCCTCCGCAAACAGCGGGGATACAGCCTCGAACGCCTCGCGACCCTGTCGGGCGTGAGTCGCGCCATGCTCGGCCAGATCGAAGCCGGCGACAGCGCGCCGACCATCGCGCTGCTGTGGAAAATCGCCCGCGGACTCGACGTCCGGTTCGCCGACCTGCTCGGCGACGAGCAGCCGCACGACGCCTACATCCTTCCCAACGACGAATCGAAAATCCTCCGGTCGAGCGACGGCGGCTTCGAAAGCCGCGCCCTCTTCCCCTTCGACCGGCAGCGGCAGGCCGAGTTTTACGAACTGCGGCTGCGCGGCGGCCATGAGGAAAAAGCCGACGCCCACGCCGAGGGAACCTACGAAAACATCGTCGTCCAGGCCGGTCGCCTGCGGCTGACCATCGGCGATGCCGAACCGCTCGAACTGCGGACCGGCGACGCGGTCTATTTCCGGGCCGACGTGCCGCACAAATACGCCAACCCCGGCACCCGCGACACCGTGATGTATCTGGTGATGACCTACGCCGAACCCAGGCTGTAGCCGTTTTCCTTGATGAATCCCGCGGCGAACACCTGGACCTCGGGCAAGAACCGTTCAAAATCCGCCGCGAACCCCGCGTAGTCCGCTTCAAGTTCAACCACCGACCCGTTCAGGGCGTTCGGACGTTTGAGCCGCGTCCCGATGCGGTCGAGCGCCCACCCGATGGACGCCACTTCCCCGTAGGAGCCGAGCCAGTCTTCGCTCGCCATCCGGGGAAGCACCAGCCGGACGTTTTCCGGAAGCAGTTCCCGATTTTCTTCAAGCAACCGGTAGGTCCGCCCGGTGAAGGCGGCAAGCGGCGGCTCGGCGTACCGTTCCCAGTCGCGGGCGAGAAAATGGTCGTAAAACATATCGACCATGATCCCGGCGAACCGCCGCCGCTCGCGGCTGACCCGTTCGCGGCTGAACCGAAAGGCCGGATGCTCGTCGGTAAAGGCATCAATGCCGCGGTGAAGCCGGATGCCGACCTGAATGCCCGCAGGGTACTGCTCGATCTCGCGTCCCCGGACGAAATCGCCGAGCAGGCCGCCGATTTCAAGCTCCGGATGTCCGTGTCCCAGAAAAATGTGCGCGAGGTAGTTCATCGTGGTTCAGGGCGTCGAGAACGGCGATTTGAAAATACCGCCATCGGTGGTCATGACGGGAGTTTCATAAACATTGAGCAACCTGGTGGTGAGTTTCACATTATCCACCCAGAATTCGACCCGGTAGGTCCCCTTCTGAGACAGCCACGGCGACGAACTGCCGTAACCGCCGGTCACCGTCTGGGAGTCGTTGATGTCGATTTTCAGGGACGACGTCGCGTCCGTCGGACCGCCCTGCCGCAGCATGAGCGTGCCGTCCGGGCGATAGATCTTCACGCTGAACGTCCCGCTCAGGGATTTCATGCCGAACCAGTTGTTGTCGAGCTTCAGTTTCCAGGAAATGTATTGAACCTGGGTGCGCTCGTATCGCCCGAGGACATCACCCAGCGAACCGTTCAAATGCCTGTCATTTGCATCGGCGTTGTAGACCTCGAAGTTCGAATAGGCGATCTGCCGCTCGGGGTGACGGAACAGTTCGGCCTGCTCGCGGTTGAGGTCGTCAATCCGATCCTTCAGCCTGACCATTTCCCGTTCCAGAACATATTCCCGCGCACCCCACCCAATGCCCAGTCCGAGCGACAGGATCAGAAAAAACACGCTCGCCACCCTCCACCGCTTCTGTGTTTTCCGCCGTCCCGGAATCTCGATCGGGACGATCCGTTCGACGACCGGCAGGGTCGCGGGGAGCGTTCCGCTCGGCTGCGGAAGCAGCGCCAGCAGCGCCTCCGCCGACTTCGGGCGATCCTCGGCGAACACGGCCAGCGATTTCATGACCGCGTTTTCGAGATTCGGCGACAGCGACAGGCCGAGCTTCGACGGGGGCAGCACATCGTCCTGCCGGGTGCGGTCAACGGCGGGCGGCGGGGTCGTGCCGGTCAAGGCGCGGTAGAACGTTGCGCCGACCGCGTAGATATCGGTCCATTCGCCCTGCTTGCCGTTCGTCCGGTACTGCTCCTCCGGGGCGAATCCGCTCTTCAGCACGACCGTCAGGTTCTGGGTTCGCTCGCTCACGGCGTATCGCGCCGCCCCGAAATCCATCAGCTTCACCTGCCCGTGCGAGGTCAG
>JAAFHI010000981.1 GCA_013298335.1 Actinomycetota bacterium | reverse complement strand
TTCGGCAAAGTTTTCGGTGTGGAGCGGGAAGCGAAGGAAAAATCCGACGCGGAACGTCTGGAGATGCACCGCGCCAGAAGCCGTCCGGTGATGAATGAACTTCTGCGGTGGGTCATCGCCGAGGAAAAGGCCAAACGGATCGAGCCGGCGAGCGGCCTTGGCAAGGCGGTCAAGTACCTGAAGACGCACTGGCGCTTTTTGACGCAGTTTCTGCGCGTGGCTGGAATGCCTTTGGAAAACAACATCGCGGAGCGGGCGATCAAGTCGGTGATCCGTTTTCGGAAAAATTCCCTGTTCTATAAAACGACGGTGGGCGCAACCGTCGGCGACATTCTGATGTCGGTGATTGAAACCTGCCGGATGAACGGGGTAAATGCGCTGGCATACCTGACGACACTTGGTTCAGTCGAGAAAGCCGAACTCTGGGGCGATCCGGCCAGGTGGCTGCCGTGGACGTATGCGGAACGATGAACGATGAGGGATGAGCGATGAAGTAAAGACACTTTCTCTGCCTTGAACTTCATCATTCATCGTTCATCATTCATCGTTACGGATCGGTTTCCAGTCGGTTTTGCTCCAGTCAGCGGGCTTTTTTTGGAGAAGCAGGGTGGAAATCTGATCGACGCTCAGGCGGACGTCCGGATCGGTCGGCCACCACGCCAGTTTTCCGCTGGAAAACCGCTTCAGGCACAGCCAGAACCCGTTTCCGTCGTAGACCAGAATCTTGACGGCTGTTGCGGCGCGGTTGCGGAACAGAAAAACCGTACCGGTCATCGGGTCTTCCTTCAGCACCGACCGACACAACGCGGCCAGTCCGTCGATGCCTCGACGGAAATCGACCGGCGCGACCGCGATCAATATCTTCAAGTGTGGCACCAACTGAATCATCGCACCCCCGCGCAGAATGAAGCGATTTCGGAAAGATTCGCGTTCTGAAATTCGAGGATGAGTTTTGTTCCGTCCGGACGCTCGACGCGCAACGACACGGTTGCCGAATTCGGCGTTACGGCGGGGATGGAGACCACCGCGAATTCGGCACCGATTCCCACATCTTCTTTTATAGGGGTTTTGAGAAGGTCCGTTTTGCGGCGGCTCAGGTGCGTCGGATTGAGGCCAAGCCGTTTGGCGACCTTGCCGGCGGAGTGCCGCTCAAGCAATCCGACCGCCAGATCCCACAGTTCTTCAGGAATTGCCGCCCGCGGGTGCGGTCGCGATGCCCGCCACGTCGCGAAAGCTCTTTGAGCCGCAATCAGTTCGTCGAAATCTCGTCCTGTCATCTGTCGTTCCTCCGATTTCCAAAGTCGGACGAACGCTACAGATGAAAAGGGCTTGAGTCAGTACACGCTCATCGAAAGCACACGATGTCGTAGCGTTCGAGGCGTTCTTCGAGGAAGCGGGGGAAGTACCCCGGCTTTTCAGGGATGGAAGGCGGTGGGGTTTGATAAAGAGGCGCGCGCATGGGCTGGGTGTCCTTTTGAAGGTGCGCGGGTCTGGGCCATCAAAAAGCCCTGGCCGCGCTCGACGGGGAGCACGGCTCAGGGCAAGTGGAGTATGGCGAATCCGAACCGGTTTGAAAAGGGAATTGTCAGCCGGGAAACGGATTCAGTAACTCAAAAAGGTCACGTCCATTCTCACCACAAATTTAAACGGCGCGCCGTCCTTCCGGCCTGGGGTGAAGCGAGAGGCCTTCACGCAGCGCAAGGCTTCCTCGGTGAGTCCGTCCGGAAGCCCTTCGGCCACTTCGCACTCCCCGACGGTCCCGTCTTCATTGACGATGAGGTAGATCGTGACTTTTCCGGAAACCTTGTTTTTCTTCGCCTCCGGCGTGTATTTCGGCCTCGGACACTGGATGACTTTCGGACGAACCACACCCGGAATCGAGTAGGTGGTGGCCCCGTTGATCACGTCGGGGCGCTGGCCGAGCTTTGATATGTACGACTGCCGGGGCGGCGGAGGCGGGGTGGGGAACACCGCCGGGCGGGGCGGCTCCGGAATCTGAGCCGCGACGCTGCCCTCGGCCACCTCGTCAAGAAGCTCCCGAACGACCCGCGCCGACGTGGCAAAGGTAATCGCTTCGTTCGCCCGCAGCATTCCGGTGTTGATCCCGACGAGCATTCCCTGATCGTTCAGGAGCGGTCCGCCGCTGCTTCCGCCGGCGATGACCGCCGTGTGCTGGATGCTCGCGCCGCCGTCGCGGATGCCGCCAACATATCCGGCGGAAAACGAGCCGAGCAGTCCGTCCGGATTGCCGAGCGCGTAAACGC
>JAAFHI010000870.1 GCA_013298335.1 Actinomycetota bacterium | reverse complement strand
GCGGGGAATCGAGCGGCGTTTCCGCCAGCGACGGATACTCCTCGCGGACGCCGATATCCTCCGATTCGAGCACGATTCGCGAATCCGACCGGGTGGTGATCCGGCAGGTCGCGAACAGGTCGATGGCGACATTGACCGTCATCGCACCCGGATGAAACAGAAAGAGCGGCCACATATCAATCGTGCCGCCCGCGAGATCGATGCGGGTAGGGGCTTGGGCTTCTACGATCATGGAAAGGTGTCGGGTGTAGGCAATTGGGTTTTCATCGGTGTAATCCGTGTAATCCGTGGCTTTTATTATTTTTTAGCCACGGATGACACGGATTACACGGATGAAGAATTATTCGGCGGTTTTTTTGACGTAGCGCAGGCGCTCGACCGGTTTGTCGCCGATGAGGTGTTCACGGACGATTTCGGGTGCGTCTTCGGGAGTGACGTGCCCGTACCACGTCTGTTCCGGGTAACAGACCGCCATCGGACCGTTGCCGCACTGGGCGAGGCATCCGGACTTGTTGACGCGGATCTTCTCGATGAGTCCGGCGGCCTTCACTTCATCGCGCAGGCTCTGCCAGACGGCCTCGCTGCCCTGCGTCGGGCAGACTTTTCCGGAAACGCAGACAAAAACGTGCTTTTCGTAAATGCTCATTGGGGAATCCTTTGGAGGAGAAGGGATCAGGGGTCAGGAATCAGGAATCAGGGAGGAAGTTGTGACGGGGAAGAAGTTCGTGTTTCCGACTTCACTGATCCCCGATTCCTGACCCCTGATTCCTGTTCGCTCAGTGTTCCGTCTTCCGTCCCCGACGCTTTGGCGGGGTGACGGTCGGGACGGGGGCGGTATTTTCGAATTCGGTGACGGGGTCGGTTTCGCGGTCGTCGCGGTGGGCGGCGAGCGACCGGCTGTAGTGTTCGGCCATGATCTGTTCGTCGCCCAGGCCGAAGACGTAATCCTTGAAATTCCGCTGGATGAGTTCGTCAAGGATGGCGTCCGCCTGGGAGGGCGAATAGACCCGGCAGGGGTCGCCGATGGCGATATGTTTCAGCGGCACAACGGTTTCGGGCGGAATCCGGGTGCCGATATGGACGATTGCGCCGACCGTGACGGCGGCATTGGCCCCGATGACGCTGCCGTTGTAGACGACCGCGCCGGTTCCGATAAAGGCCCGGAATTCGAGTTTGCAGCCGTTGATGGAGGCGTGGGGGCCGACCAGTACGTAGTCGCCGAGAGTCGTCGGGAATTTTTTCCGCTTCCCGCCCGAACCTCGAATGACTGCGTTCTCCATGATGACGCAGTGTTTTCCGATAGTGACCGGCGCGCCTTCGGAGGTGATCACCGCGCCGAAAAGGACCTGCGTCCCTTCGCCGATGGTGACGTCCCCGGAAACCACCGCGTTCGGCGCGATGTAGGCGGTCGGATGGATGCGGGGCGTTTTTCCGCGATGTTCGATAATCATTGTCGGCGTTCGGGAAGGCGGGATTCGTCCGGAAAAAGGGCCGGCGTGCCGCGCTCGGAAGACAAGTTGTTGGAAGTGGGAAAGTGCGTGTAGAGTATCAGGCCGGTTCATTGCCGTGCAATCTCGGCGCGGCAGATTCCAAGAAACGACGTTATTCAGCAGTTTTATGAACAAGCGAACGCTCCCCGACTCGCCGTTGCGGGTCGAATCGAAGGACCTGCCCGCCACCGTGAATGGCGGCAGCCAGCCGACCTTACCCGCCGCGCCCGCGCCCGCTAAATCGGGACCGCCGGCCACCACGCCGAAAGGGAAATCGGACCCCGAAAATCCGCCGATTCCGCAAAAACACACCTCGCTGCTCAAGGCGAGCGCGGGTGTCGGCGTTGCGCTCGGCATCGCCACCGTCGGCAGCTTCCTGCTTTTCCGGATGCTCAACCGGATGAAGGTCGAGGGCTGGGAAAACATCCCCGAACAGCACGAAAACGTCCTTTACTGTCCGAATCACTCCTCGCTGCTCGACAATTTCGCCCTCAGCGTCGGTTTGTACATTCCCCGGATGCTGTTCCGGCCCGAATACATCCCGATCAACCTCGCCGACCGGAAGAACTTCTTCGGCGACCCGAACTCGCGCCGCCTGAAGGACAAGGTCCTGAGCGTACTGGGCGAATATTTCTTCAAGAATCTCCGCACCTTCCCGGTTGACCGACGCAGCGCGGGGCTGGAGCAGGTCGATCAGTGGGTCGAAATGCTCAAAAGCAACATCGTCATCGTCTTTCCCGAGGGAACGCGCTCCCGGAGCGGGGAAGTCGGTCGCGGTCGCGCCGGAGTCGGAAAACTGATTTACGACGCGCGTCCGACGGTCGTGCCGATCCGTCTGGTCGGGACCGACGAAGTGCTCGGCGTCGGAAAACTCATTCCGAGCGTGTTCCGGACCATCCGCATCATCATCGGCAAGCCGCTCGACCTTTCGGAGTACCTCGACCAGCCGTTGCCGGAAGACGACCGCAAGCAGTTTGCCCTCTTTCGCGACATTTCGGGCGTGGTGGTGGATGCCATCCGCGACCTGACGCCGGGCCAGCCGCTCCCGATGGAAATGGAAAAACTTCCGCTGGCG
>JAAFHI010000495.1 GCA_013298335.1 Actinomycetota bacterium | reverse complement strand
CCCGAGATACTTCCCCCGTCGGGTTTCGGCCAGCGCCAACTCGAACTGTTCCGGCGAAATGCACCCGATCAGTTTGAGCTGCTCCCCGAACCGTTCCTCCACCACGCTGCTTCCGGCGTAAATGACGGCCCCGTCCTCGAAATAGACGTGCTTGGTCGCACCGTCCAGAGACACGGTGAGCGTCCCGCTGAGGCGCTGTTTGTGACAGGCCCCCAGCAGCTTTGGAAAGCAGGTGTTTTCCAGCCGATGCGGCATAGGGTGAGCGGCCGTTTCGGGTCGGAATATGTGCGGGATGCGTTCTTCGGAAACAGGGTTTCGGAATCCGCCGAGTATCCCCCACACCCCGTCAATGCGCAATGGATTTTTCAGCGGATTTTTCTGGCGCCGGGCCGGACGACCGCGCGCCGCGCCGCCGACGCGCTCAGACGGGCGTGGCGGGGTCGGACGCGGACGCCAGAAAGGTCCAGGAGAAAATGCTCTGGTGGCCGTCCTGCCAGGTCACGCCGAGCGCGTAGTTCCCGACGTGATTCATCCCCTGAATCTGGAACTTGTTGACGTCGCCGAGAATCGGCAGCCCGAGCGACTTCTTCGGCGCCGGGGCATCGGGCGTCCGGGCTTCGAGCAGTCCGGGATGCGGATTCTCCCCGCGGGATTCCGCGCAGGTGGCGCACGGACAGATCCGGCGCAGTTTCATCAAATTGAAGGACGCGGCCCGCCCGCCTTCCCACACGATTTCCATGGTTCCCGCGCCGCGGTTGACGTTGACGGCCTGGGGCATCGTTTCGACTGCCATCCGATTCGCTCCTCCGGTTGGACATTGCCTGGTGAACTCTTTACGATACCGCCCGTTACACCACAATTCCATCCGACTTGGCGTACGCCTGACGGCAGCCCGCTTCCATCCGGCGACGTCCCCCGAATGTCATGCAAGAACTCCTCAAGGATTACTCGCTCATTCTCGAAATTCCGGTGGCCTGGGGCGACATGGATTCGTTCCAGCACGTCAACAACACGGTGTACTTCCGCTGGTTCGAAAGCGCGCGGATCGCCTACTTCGACAAGCTCGGATTCGACGAACACACGAAACGCGACGGCATCGGCCCCATCCTCGCCCATACCCAGTGCCGCTTCCGCCTGCCCCTCACCTACCCGGACACGGTTTCCGTCGGCGTCGGCATCTCGGAACTCGGCGAAGACCGGTTTCTGATGAAGTACATCGTCATCAGCCACCGCCACCAGAAACTGGCCGCTGAAGGCGACAGCCGCATCGTGTGTTACGACTACAAGGGCGCGCACAAGGCCCCGCTCCCCGCCGAACTCAAACGGCGGATCATCGAACTGGAGAACTTCGACGAGGTTTCGCTGCCGAACGACATTGTTTGAAAAAGGTGTCGGGTGTCGGGTTTCAGGTATCAGAGTTTTTTCGTTCGTGCCTCAAGAGGAGCCCCCCGGATGGCATTTTCATGGGATGAAGCGAAACGGTTACGGGAAGAAGCCCATCGCGAAGACAGGCTGTATCCGCTGGTAAGCAATTACAGTTATTTCACCGGCCATCTTTCGAATGGATGCCAAATCATTGCATTTTGGGGTGGGAACGGAGACGGTGAACTCATCTTCCTTGAATTTTCCCCTGAGGGAGCCTATCTCGGTTTCAAAAATCTCGGGGAAGTACTAATTCCCAGAGACTCGAACGGTTTCATGAATGACGAGGGCGTTTTTGAAACCCTTAAGGCAAATTTCAATTTTTCACCCGGCCTCATTCGAATACTTCGCTTCTCGGAGCCAGAGTGGGAGATTTCCATTGAGCCCATTGACGCACACACGGAAGAGTTTATTGAAGACCCGGATGAGTTCTTTGGTGACCAAGATCCTGAAAGCCGTGAGGCCCTTAAAGAAGAGGAACTGGAAAACCTGAAGGAATGGGTCGAGAGAAAACAATTCGTCTTTAATTGCTTCAACGACTATTGGGTCGATGACACAGGCGAAGTCACTGACTCCTAACGACTAACTCCTGAATTTCAAAAATCTTTTTCTACTTTTGATTTGGAGCGACATTCACATGTCTGAAACGGTCATTTCACTGAAGGCGGGCGACAAGGCCCCGGACTTTTCCCTCAAGAACGGCGAAGGCAAGACGGTCAAGCTGTCCGATTTCAAGGGCAAGCGCGTCGTGCTTTATTTCTACCCGAAGGACAACACGCCGGGCTGTACCAAACAGGCCTGTTCGTTCCAGGACAATTCGAGCAAGTTCGGCGCGCTCAACGCGCAGGTACTCGGCGTCAGCACCGACAGCGTCGAATCCCACGTGAAGTTCGCCGGGAAATTCTCGCTCACCTTCCCGCTGCTCTCCGACCCGGATCACGCGGTGGCCGAGAAATACGGCGTCTGGAAGGAAAAGACGAATTACGGCAAGAAGTACATGGGGCTTGTCCGGACGACCTTCATCATCGACGAGACGGGCAAAATCGCGAAGGTCTTCAACAGCGTGAAGGTTGACGGTCACGAGGAAAAAGTCCTCAAGGCCATTGGCGAACTCTCCACCCCGGCAGCCGAATGATGAAACGATCCGTCTTTCTTTCACTGTTTTCGATGGCCTGCCTGCTGGCGGGCATTTTCGGCGCGGCCTGCGAGCGCAAGGGCCGGGCGGCGGCGGCCGAGGGACTGCCGAAGGAAGTGAAAATCGGCGTCTACATGGCGATGACCGGCGACACGGCGGCGTTCGGCACGTCGTCGATGGGCGGCATCCGGCTCGCGGTCAAGCAGTTGAACGAGGCGGGCGGCATTCGCGGCTCGAAGGTGCGGATCATTCTCGAAGATGACCGCGGCCAGCCGGGCGAGGCGAAAACCGTCGTCACGCGCCTGATTTCGAAAGAGCATGTGACGGCGATCCTCGGTGAAGTCGCGTCAAATTGCAGTATCGTCGCGGCGTCCACCTGCCAGCAGAACGCCGTGCCGATGCTGACGCCGTCCTCGACCAACGCGGGCGTCACCAAAAAGGGCGATTACATTTTCCGCGTCTGTTTCATCGACCCGTTTCAGGGCGAGGCAGCGGCGAAGTTTGCGGCGACCGTCCTCAACAAGAAGCGCGCGGCCATCCTGACCGATCTGGGCAGCGACTACAGCCGCGGACTGACGCAGTCGTTCAAGGAGAGTTTTCTGAAACTCGGCGGCGAGATCGCGATTGAACGCAACTATCAGGCGAGCGACACCAACTTCAACGCCCAGTTGACGAGCATCCGCGAACAGAAAGTGGATTTCGTCTATCTGCCGGGCTACTACGGCAATGCGAGCCAGATCATCAAGCAGTCGCGCGAACTCGGCATGCCGCAGCCCTTCATCGGCGGCGACGGCTGGGACTCGCCCGACCTCTGGACCGGCGGCGGGGCCGCGCTGAACGGCTGCTTCATCACGAACCACTACTCGGTGGACAATCCCGACCCGCGCGTCCAGACCTTCATCAGCCAGTTCAAGGAATTGAACGGCGAGATTCCGAACGCGCTCGCGGCGCTCGCCTACGACGGCGCGAACGTGCTGTTCGACGCCATCGGCAAGGCCAACACGACCGACGGGGCCCGGATTCGTGACGCGCTGGCCGCGACCCGCGAATTTCCCGGCGTGACCGGCACCATCAGCATCAACGCGCAGCGCAATGCCGTGAAGCCAGCCATCATTCTCGAACTCAAGGACGGCAAATACGTCTACCGGACGACCATTCCGCCGAGTTAGCCGCCATGCTTTCGACGCCGCGCCTGACGCTTCGCCGACTGAAACCTGATGACGTTGACGCGCTTTTCCGCGTGTGGGGCGACGCCGAAACGATGCGGTACTACCCCGAAGCCTATTCACGCGACATGGTGACGGCGCTCATCGAACGCCAGCTTCAACGCTACGAACAGGACGGCACGGGACTGTGGGCCGTGGTGCTGAAAGAAACCGGCGAGGTCATCGGCGACGCGGGACTGCTGGTTCAGGACGTGGACGGCGCGAACGAACTGGAAATCGCCTACCACCTGCGGCG
>JAAFHI010001046.1 GCA_013298335.1 Actinomycetota bacterium | reverse complement strand
TTTTTCTCCGCACGCTCGAATTCTTCTGGCAGGAAGGCCACACCGCCCACGCGACCGCCGAGGAAGCCGAGGAAGAAACGCGGCAAATGCTTGATGTCTATACGGATTTCGCCGTGAACGAGGCCGCGATCCCGGTCATTCCGGGGCTGAAATCGGTCGCCGAGACGTTCGCCGGCGCGGACCGGACCTATTCCATCGAGGCGATGATGGGCGACGGCAAGGCGCTCCAGTCGGGCACGTCGCACAACCTCGGCCAGAACTTCGCGAAAGCCTTCGACATCAAGTATCTGGACAAGGACGGCACGCACCAGCACTGCTGGACGACTTCGTGGGGCCTTTCGACCCGGATGATCGGGGCCATCATCATGGTTCACGGCGACGATCAGGGGCTCGTGCTGCCGCCGCGTCTCGCGCCGTACCAGATCGTCATTGTTCCGATTGCCAAAAACGACGACGAAAAGGCGAAGGTGATGGAAGTTGTCAAGCAGATGCGGACCGAACTCGTCGCCGCCGACATCCGCGTCAAGGTGGATGAACGCGAGGGGCTGACGCCCGGTTTCCGGTTCAACGACTGGGAAATGCGCGGCGTACCGGTCCGGATGGAAGTCGGCCCGAAGGATGTCGAGAAGGGGACGGTCGTCCTCGCGCGGCGCGACAGGCCGGGCCGGGAAGGCAAGGCGTTCGTTTCCCGTGACGGCATCGCGGCGACGGTCGGCGATCTGCTCAAGGAGATTCAGGCTTCGCTGCTCGCTAGGGCGACGGCGTTCCGCGACGCCAATACTTTTGACGTCAGCAATTACGACGAGTTCAAGGAAGCCGTCGCGAAGGGCTTCGCGCGGGCGTGGTGGTGCGGCGATCCGGTCCTCGAACAGCAGATCAAGGAAGAGACCAAGGCGACCGTGCGGTGCATTCCGCTCGAACAGCCGGGCGGGGAAGGCGTCTGCTTCCACACCGGGAAGCCCGCGACGCACCAGGCGATTTTCGCGCGGGCATACTGACGTTTTTCCGGTAACCGGGTATTTTTACGGGCGTTCCCCAGAAACTTGGGAGGGACGCCCGATTCTTTGTGCTCTCCTGTACAGTTCCCGCCAAGTCTATGGATATACTCGGCCTTTCTTACATCCAGAAGCGCAAACCCGGACGTTATATCTCTCGTTGTTGCGTGTCCCCCGAATCTCCCCCGTAGTGTTAAGGAGCAGTTATGTCGGACGTATCCCCCGTGGATAAGGGCAAACGTGCGTTGATGGCCTTGGGAACCCTCGGCATCGGCGCGGTCATCGGTGGCCCGATGGCCTATGCGGCGTTTCAGTTCGCCGTCGTGAACGCGGTCAAGCCCGGCGGAAAGGGCGAAGGCGGCGAAAAGAAATGGATCGAACTCGGCAACCTGAGTGAATTTCCCGAAGGCACGCCGACCCAGAAGAAGATCTCCATCGATACCATCGACGGATGGGTCAAGTCGTCCTCGGACGAAGCCATCTGGGTGGTCCGTCAGGGCGACAAGGTCCTGACCTTCACCGCGACCTGCCCGCACCTCGGCTGCAAAGTGAACTGGGTCCCGGACCAGAGCCAGTATTTCTGTCCGTGCCATAACAGCTACTTCGAGAAAACCGGGAACAAGAAGCCGGGTTCGGCGGCGGCCCGCGGTCTCGACGCGCTGGAAAACCAGGTCACGAACGGCAAGATCGAGGTGATTTTCAAACGCTACAAGGGCGTCTCCGACAAGAAGGAAGAGTTCGCGTGATTCGTTCGCCAGCTTCCGCCCCCCGCGTTGAGGCGACGAGGATCACTTCACGAATTGGTTGAGAGAAAGGTTGACGATTATGGCATCACCCGCGATTCCCGCCCTTGGCGGTACCGCCGGCAAACTGTACGACTGGCTGGACGAGCGTACCGGGGTCAGCGAGCTGCTCCATGAGCTGCTCGACGAACCGATTCCGGGCGGCACGAAATACGCCTACGCGTTCGGCAGCGCGCTCATCTTTATCTTCGTCATGCAGTGCATCACGGGCGTGTTTCTCGCGATGTACTACGTTCCGAGCGCGGAAGACGCGCACAAATCGGTCGAATACATCATGAAGGTCGTCCCGATGGGGGCGTTCATGCGCGGCATGCACCACTACGGATCG
>JAAFHI010000744.1 GCA_013298335.1 Actinomycetota bacterium | reverse complement strand
ACTGGGCGGGCATGGCCTGCACCACCAATGTTCCGCTGATTTTGACCTTGCCCTGCGCCGAATTGATCGCCGCCGACATGGAAAGCGTATCGCCTTTTTTCAGGGCCACCGGAAATCCGCGCCGGTCAAACACCGAGTCTTCGGGTTTGCGGATGTCGAAGGGATTTCCAGAGCACTGGGGCGGCCATTTGTCGATGAAGGCCGGGCCGGCGACGCCGTTGACCAAGAGGGATATCTTTGTGCAGATGCCGTAGCAGTCGAGGCCCTGCTGGTCGCAGGCCGGGGTTGTTCTGGTCGGCGTCAGGCGAAAGCCGACGTCCACGAGGTAGTTCCCGTCGGCGGGCGCGACAAATTCGCTCGGGAACTCGATGGGCTGGTCCGATCCGTCGCTGATGACGGCTTTGGCTTCCCGGATTTCGAGGCGCGTCTCCTTGGCGGGTTCGGGCAACGGAAGGCCGATGGAGATGCCGACCTGTCCGGTGGTGGTCACCATATCGACCCGGAAGCCGATGGTCGGATCGCGATTGATTTCAAAGCTCTGCGGTGCGCCCGGTTTGAGTTCCGCGCCCTTGATCGGTTTGACGGGCGTGCCGCCGATCATGATGGCGCGCCGGATGCCGGAGGTTTTGGCGTTCGGTTCGGGGCGGTAAAACAGTTCGAGAACGATTTTCGACTCATCAGCTTTTTTGTACCGCAGGAAGACGCCGCCGTGGTCTTCCGCCCAGCACGCGCCCCAGGTTTGAAAATCGGCGTCGGAGAGCGCGGAGACAAGGAGGGCTTCACGCTGGCGTACGTCGTAGGCGAAGCGCAGCCGGCGCGCTTCTTCTTCAAGGCGGTTCTTGAAATCGGCGAAATCGCGCGTGTTGGCGACCGTTCCCGCGAGAACGGGCAGGCCTGATGCAGGTCCTTTTTCGGCGCGCACCGCGTCGTATTTCTTCTGATCCCACGCCATCAGGTAGGCGAGTCTGAGATAGGTGTCCGTTTCGAGGCGGCGCATTTCCGGGCTGACCTTGTTGAGGCAGCCGGGGTCGAACTGCGCGAAGGCGGTCTGGCCGGTGAAACCGAGCGCGAGAAACGAAAGAAAAAGAATGATCCGCGTTGAGAAAACCCGAGGCGACATGGGGAATTCCGCTCCTGAAAAAAGCTGAGATGTGCCGTTCAAAAGTAGCCGAAAGACCTTCCCGAACGGAAGCCCAATGAGGTAATTGTTTGGAGACTCTGAACGGTTATGCAAGGAGCACGGGCAGGTATGGCAACCCTTCGTTTTGCGACCGAGGCCGACGCGCCGGCCTTCTGCGAAATCTACAATCACTATGTATTGAACAGCCTCGTCACCTTCGAGGAAGCCGCGCTCCCGGTCGCGGAGATGGCCGGACGGATTCGCGACATCACCGAAAAGCTGCCGTGGATGGCGCTCGAAGACGAGGGGCGCATCGTCGGATATGCCTATGCCGGGCCGTGGAAAAACCGCACGGCCTATCGTTTTTCGGTTGAAAGCACCATTTACGTGACCGACGGCGTTTCGGGCCGGGGCTACGGCTCGATGCTCTATGAACGGCTGATTGCGGAACTGCGGACCTGCAAGGTTCACGTCGTGCTGGGCGGAATCGTGCTGCCGAACGACCCAAGCGTGGCCCTGCATGAAAAGTTCGGATTCCGGCAGGTTGCGCGCATCCCCGAAGTCGGGTGGAAGTTCAATCAGTGGGTGGATGTGGGCTACTGGCAGCTCATTTTGTGAGTGAGGCGGCGATTTTTTGACGCAGGGGATTCTTCAACCATGATTTCGATTCGATCCGTTTCAGAGAGCAGCGACGCGCTGCTGGAAAAACTCGCCGCCCTGCTCATCGACAGTGTCGGCAATGGCGCATCGGTCGGTTTTCTTGCCCCGGTGGCGCCGGAAACCGCCCGCCGTTACTGGTCCGAGGTTTTCTCCGCGCTGGGCCCCGGACTCGTGCTCTGGGTGGCCGAAGCCGATGGGGAAATCGTCGGTTCAGTACAGTTGTCGCGATGCCGCAAGGAAAACGGATTGCATCGCGCCGAAGTTCAAAAACTCCTGGTACGGAGCGACCAGCGACGGAAGGGGATTGCGTCGCTGCTGATGAATGAACTTGAAACCTTTGCGCGCGCCGACGGAAAGATTCTGCTGGTGCTCGATACCGAAACCGGCTCCGGCGCGGAACGGCTGTATCAGGGCCTCGGATTTACCCGACTCGGCGACATCCCGAACTACGCGCTCACGTCGGATGGACAGTTGTGCTCCACGACCTATTACTTCAAACATATCTGAATCGGCAGCCTGAGGGATGGCTGTTCGTTGAGGAGCCACCAAAGCAATGAACTTGAACAAATGGCTGGCGCTATCTGGTTGGCTGACACTTCTGGCGGCGTTATTGCACCTCGCGATTCCGATTGGCGGCCCCGACTGGTATCGCTTCTTCGGGGCTCCCGAACGACTGGCCCGGATGGCTGCCGCGGGCAAAATGTATCCGGTCATCGTCTGTCTCTGCATTGCCGCGGTTCTTTTTGTGTGGGCCGGTTATGCGTTTTCGGGTGCGGGCATGATCCGGCGGCTCCCGCTCCTGCGCGTCGGGCTCGCCCTGATTGCAGGGATATTCATTCTGCGCGGGATTCTCCTGGTTCCATTGGCGGCGGTGCGTCCCGATCTGCTCCCGGCACTCTGTAATTCCAAAGGCGTCGACTGGTTTCTGATTCTGACCTCACTGGTGTGTATTGCCATCGGGGTGGGATACACCGCCGGCGCGTGGCATCTGAAGCGCACCTGATGAATGAGGCGTTTTCCCAGGAAACAATCCGCAAGGTCGAAAAACTTTCTCCTTGACAGTCCCGGGCGTCCAGTGCTTTTTTGAAAGCACAAACGAGAACCGTGGCGATTTAAGTAAGCGAATTGCTCCACGTTAAAAACAGCTAAACAGCCAGCGAGATTTTCAAAAAACCCGTGCTGTTGAG
>JAAFHI010000985.1 GCA_013298335.1 Actinomycetota bacterium | reverse complement strand
GACAGTGTGCCGCCAAGAATCATCATGAACAGAAAAAGGGACACCGCATAAAACGCACCGTTCACGACTCCGTTCAGGGACGAAAGCAGGAAATTGCGGGATTGTCCGAATCGGTCGCCGCAAACCCACGAGGCCCCGCGCATGAGCCCCCAAATCAACCCGATGGTGAAGGATTTGCCGACCAGCAGCGCGCTCAGTTGAAACGGGTTCAGCCGGGTTGTCACCTCGAAACCGGGAAACTGCATAAAGGAAGCCGCGCCCGGAACGATGACCAGCGCGAAACACAGGGAAATCCCGACGACCAGTCCGTACCCCGCGCCGTTCAACACCGCCGACACGAATGAACGCGGTGCGCCGACGGGCACCAGTCGCGGAATGCGGTCGAGATAGCGCTGGCCCCATTCCGCCGGCGGACCTTGAAGATTTTCGGAAGCGGGCGCGATAAGACCGAGCACTTCCGGACGCTCGCACCGGGAACAGTGATTCGTCGCCGGGTCGAACGCATCCGCCTGATGGCAGATTTCGCACCGTAGCGGCGTCCGCTCCTCGCGAATCCGAAATTTCAGGGGTGACTCAAGCGACGGCATGGATTCGTCCTCCGGTAATGCACGTTTCCGCAAGATTTCTTTGTTGAATCGGCGTCGCGAAAACCTTACACCAGTCCCCAACCGTTTCCAGTCCGAAAAGTTTTTCGATTGACACCGCCCGATGAAACATGGATCAGATCAGTTCGAAGCCATTCCTCACCCGAACGAGAAAAAACCATGAAGCAACCCGAAGCGGTCATCATCGCGCTTGAACGACTCGGCGGACTCGCCACGCTCGGCGAACTGTATCGCGAAACCATGAAGGTCGATGGCTGTGCGTGGGGGACGAAAACGCCGTTCGCCAGCATTCGCCGCATCGTCCAGTTGCAGGTGAAGGATATTTACAAGATCAAGCCCGGCTTGTACGGGCTGGTTTCGATGCGCGCCAAAAACGAGGAAAGGGGCATCATCGTCGAAACCCCGGCGAATCAGGAAAGCGAGGCCGTGAAGAAATTCGATCACTCCTACTATCAGGGGCTTTTGCTTTCGCTGGGCAATCTGAAGAAGTTCGCCACATTCGCGCCAAGTCAGGACAAGCAAAAACCGTTCCTTCACGGTACACTCGGCGCACTTCGCACCATCAACACGATTCCGCCGTTTTCATACCCCAAACTCGTCCAGCGGAGTTCCACCATCGACGTCATCTGGTTTAACGACCGCCAGTTACCGAACAGTTTTTTCGAAGTGGAATCCACGACCGACATTCAGAACTCGCTCGGCAAGTTCGTCGATCTTCAGGACTTCAACACGCGGATGTTGATCGTGGCCCACGAAGCGCGACGCAAGGAATTCGAGGACAAGCGCACCCGCGTCGCATTCGCGGACGTGAAGGACCGCGTGAAGTTTTTGAGTTATTCCTCGTTGGCGAAGCAGTACGAACAGGCCGTCGAGCGGGATGCGCTGGAAGTCGTGCTTTGAAGGCGGAAGTGTCGGGGAATCAGGATTTCAATCGGATTCGGAGTCCTCAACCAGTCGTTCGTCTTTCCGGCAATCGCGTTCATCGTCCCAAAGATCGAACGGGTCTTCCCCTTCGGCTTCAAATTGGGTCGTTTCGATGTGTTCGAAGATTTCCGACGCGAAAAAACGGGTTCGACGGGTTTCGGAGCCGGAGTCTTGAGCCAAAACCAGTAATTCAACGATGAAATCCCAGGCCGATTCAGGCATGGAAATCGTTGCCATTGAAAATTTCTGAACGTTTTCCTGATTCATACAACTCCCCGTTCACTCGGAGTTTTTGGGAATGAAAACGATTCGGCACTCGACCGCGGTACCGGAAAGCAGATGAAGGAGCAGTTCATCGCCGACCTCATCAGGGAGGATGTCCAACAACCGGCTTTCGAAATCCGGACTGAATCCCTCCATGACTTCACTCGCCCCAGCCTGCCAATCGGAGCAATCGTCTTCCAGAAAGAAAACGGACGCGGCTTTTTTGTCGATGTTTAAAGGCATTGAATTCCCCCTCAAATGTTCCGTTCTTGGGAGCTTTGATCACATTTCTGATCGTTTCAAGATCATTTTTCGACCTTCCGAAAGGCGAACCATTCTCCCGCTGCCTTGCAAAAATCGAAGCGACCACAAAAACTGACGTTCCAATGATCTGCACTCCCGTACTCGCCACCCGCGTCGCCGACCTGATTCCGGCGATGATTGCCGCCGCCGAAGTCGCCGAC
>JAAFHI010000493.1 GCA_013298335.1 Actinomycetota bacterium | reverse complement strand
GACGGCGGCCTCGACGCTCTACGACTACTACAATCCCGACGCCGCCACGACGCTCGCCCCGGTGCTGTTCGTCGTTGGAGCGCGCGCTTCCAGCGCGCAATAAAATGCCCGCGTCGTTGGACCGCGCGCACCCTGCGCGCATGTATTTCCCTGGAGCGCGCGCATCTTGCGCGCATGCATTCCAATAAGCCCCACTTCCAGCACGCATGAAAAAATGCCCGCGTCGGGTAACGCGGGCATTCGTGTTTTGAAAACATGCGCGCAGGGTGCGCGCGGTCCAAGGCGCGCGGTCCATCAGGCGGCAGCGGCGGGCGCGGCTTTCGCGGGCTTGGCCGGGCGTTCGACATGCGAAACCCGGGCCCATTGGCCGAGCATGTTGGCGTCGTCGCGGAAGACGACCCGCGTCAGGGTGTCGAGGTCGTGGACCGCTTCGAGACCGTCAAAGATTTCGTTGTCGATGGCATCGGCGGCGGTGGTCACGGCGAGGGCGGTGGTTGTCTGGTCGAGTCCGGCCCGTTCGAAGGCCGCGATGTCGGCGCGGAGGTCAGTGAGAAAATCGGAGGGCAGGCCGTACCGCGTGAATTCCCCGACGAACGGTTCGGCGTCGTCCGCGAAGGTCCGGGCGACCGACAGGATCGTGAGGTTGTTCGGTTTTCCGTTCAGTTTGAACTTCTGGTCAAGGGCGGGAATGCGGCGGCTGATTGACCGCGCGCAGCGCGCAATGGCTTTCAGGTCGTCGATGAGCGATTCCCGGACGGTGTTTTTGAGTGCCGTGTGGCGACGACCGTTTCCGGCCTGTGAATTCTGGTTGGCGTCGAATTTCTTCAGGTTGTCGATGACCCGGCGCAGGGTGGCGAGACTTTCCGGACCGATTGAGTCGGCGGGGAAATCGGCGGTGTGGTTCGCGGCGAATTCGGCGACCTTCTGAAACATTTCAAATTGGCGGCGTTCGTACGTGTTCATTTTCGGAATCCTCGAAGCGATGTCGAATAAGCGTTTCTGATGGGAGTGCTTCGGACTTGGGAAACCGTTTTTCCGGTTCGGAGCGAGGCCGAGAATACCCCTGACGGAAAAAAAGAAAATGGAAATTACTTGGAGAAAATTCGGGTCTGACTGGAAAAACACCGGTGCTGTGGGTCTCCGCTTTGTACGGTGGGGGCGTCACCGGACGATGCACTGTGGGTATCCACAATCGGACACGTGGGAAGTCCCGTTTGACGGCGCGGCAAGTCCGTTTTGCACCTCGGCGAAGCCGTTCGACGGACGGAAAGTGCCATGCGACAGGCTGGCGAACCCGTGCGACAGGTCGGCGGGTCCGTTTGACACGGCGGCGGATGCGTTCGACAGGTCGGCAAGCCCGTTTTACCGCCCGCGAAGCCCGTTTGACGGAGCGGGAAGTCCGTTTGACACAGCGGGGAACCGGTTTGACGGCGCGGCGGATGCGTTCAACTGCTGGCGGGTCCCGTTTGACGGACGGCGCAGGCCATTTGCAGCCAGCCCTCCCTCACGGTCGGGGTTCCATACCGGTGGATACGTTTCGCGGAAATGAAACGGGTATGGAATCCCGAGCGTAAGGGAGGGAAGCCACCAGAGCATTGATGGTGAATAACTTCTTCGGGCCGGTTCGGGAAAATCTGACACCACTCATGGACGGATCTGAATGCACCTCAACGATGAACCGACACTTCAAGAAAATGAAAAAAGCCCTGACGCAGATCGGGAAGACGTGTTTTTGATGCTGGAAAGTGCCTGTGTTGAATTTGATGAGAATCTGATTCGAAACCTTTCGGCTCTGCCCAAGCAACTTCAACCACTGGTTCCCGCATGGTTCTCCAAACAACTGAAGCCTGAAGCGGGGTGTATTCTGACGACGGACTTTCTCGTAACTGGAAGTCAGTTAATCGGTGAAAAATGGGCGCGAATGTTGTCGGAAGGATTTGTGACAAATGGTGGGTCCATCCGGTGCGACAATGAGGAAACGCGAGGAATCTATTCTCTTTTTGGGGTGGGGAACCCGGATGTACTGAAATGGTCGGTCAGTAACCTGGATGTCAAAACATGGTTCCGTCCGCTATCCGGTTACTATTTTGTGGATTATCGACTGGCGGAATTAAATTCGTACAGTTTGCTCAGACCTGACTTTACGAATCGGCCTTTTCTCGCCGAACTTACTGCATTGTTTCTTTCTCAAGGGCCAATCCAGCTTCGTTTTGGTTTTGCTCGCTATTTCGCTCTCATTCATGCTGGCGCTCTCGTTCTCGATCATCATTATGGTCGCTATCGTATTCGCGATCTTGTTCCGGCTCGCCATCGCGCTCGTGATCTGGCTCTCGATCTTCATCACGCACGCGATCTGGCACTGAATCCCCATCGCGAATTTGCTCTTGATCGTTCAAGATATTTGTTTCTTATACTCGCTGGCGATCGGGCACAATATCGGGTTCTTGCTCGCGAACTTGCTCTCAATCGTCCTCGCGCTTGTACCGTCGCCCGTGCCCTCGTTTACCTTCTGTTGCCAATTTTCTATCTTGAAGAAGGTTTTGAGGCTCTCGGATTTTTCGATCCTTCACCCAATGATTCACCGGCACTGGCGGCGGCGATCCGCGCGGAACGCGGCTTTTTCGATACCCGCCGGTTTGAAAGTAATGGCGAACGGATCGTTTCCGACCTTCGCGACCTGCTGAACGCCCCGGACGATTGGACAAAAATCGTTGGGTACGCGGGGTTGCTTTCGCTTGGGTATGGGACGCCGGAACTCTTCGAGGAGTACGACGCGCTTATCGTGAAGGGAATTGAGCAGCCGAACGACTTCACTTTCCGCGAGGATTTGCACGCGGAAACGAATTCCGACAAGTTCCGAAACGACTTGCCGGAACTGTTTCAACTGGTTTTCACGCGCTATCCGGACGAACCGTACACGGAATGGCTAGTCCCGGAACTGTTCGACCCGAAGACGCCCGGCTCCGAGTGGTTTCTCGCAAAGCCGCCGCAGTTCCGCGAAATGATCGAGAAACTCGCGAACGAAAAAGAGTAGGACGCGGCCCTCCCTCACGGTCGGGGTTCCATACCGGTGGATGAACATCGCCATCCGGCCACGGGTATGGAACCCCGACCGTGAGGGAGGGACGGAAGTTTTTCCGCCAAAATTCATGGAATCGCGTCTCAGTCCTTCACGGGTTATTGAAGAAGGAGACGGCGGGATGCGATTCATCATGATGGCGGTGGTCGGGGTGGTGGGATTGCTGGGCGGATTGTTCGGCTGGACCGACGGACGGACCGGTACGGCACCGCGTTCGACCGGCGGGGCGCTCGAAACACGGCGCGCGGGGGAATTTCCGAATCTGACCATCCGGGTCGGGGGAACGGCGCGGTCGTATCGGTTGTACGTCCCGCGCGGCGTGAATCTCGACCGTCCGGTCCCGCTGGTGGTCGCCTTTCACGGCATCGGCATCGACAGCAAGGACGTGATGCCGCGCTACACAAAACTGAATGAAACGGCGGAACGTCACGGGTTTCTCATTGCGTACCCGGAGGCCGTCGGCGGCAGTTGGGGGCTTCGTCCCGCGAAGGTCGGGGCGGACGTGGCGTTTTTCGACGCGCTGGTCGGCGAGATTTCCAGCAAATATGTCGTGGATGCAAACCGGGTGTACGTCGTGGGGATGTCGAATGGCGGGTACTTCGCGCATCTCGTCGCGCGGGAGCGGTCGGAGGTGATCGCGGCGGCGGCATCGCATTCCGGGCCGCTCGGGTTGCAGACGTTGGGCGGCATTCGGGCGCGGCGGAAATTCCCGGTGGTCATCATCCACGGCGCGAAGGACCGGCTGTTTCAGGTTTCGATTGCGCGGGAAAACGCGGAGAAGTACCGGCGCGAGGGTCACGAGGTTCGGTACGTCGAGTTGCCGAACGTCGGCCATGCATGGGGAACGGAAAACGGCGTCAACGAAACAATCTGGGCTTTTTTCGCGGGGCACCCGCTGCGGAAAGGATGAAGGATGAGGGATGAAGGATGAAAAAAACTGATTGTCAG
>JAAFHI010000127.1 GCA_013298335.1 Actinomycetota bacterium | reverse complement strand
GCCGTCGAGGTCGGTGACTTCGCGTTCAAGCTGGGCGGACTCGCGTTCGAGCAGCTTTTCGTTCGACATCACCTGCGCGACGTTTTCGTTCAGTCTCGGCACTTGGTCCCGCATGTCGCGGATGATTTGCTGAAGAATCAGCTCTGGATCCTCGGCGGAATCAATGATGCCTCCGAAAATCGAACGAAACAGGCGTTTGAGTCTTTCCCACATGACGAGGTGGTCCTCCGAGTGTAAGGCGTATCTGGTAACGCGGCACGGAAAACGGCGAAAACCGGGAAAAGGTTTCTCAAATCCGTCCGTCGAGTGAAGCCGGACGAGTCTAGCAGTCGCCGGTAAAAAGTTCCAAGTTCAAAGTTGGATGGGCGAAGCGGCGGTTTGGGCTTCATCCGCCGTCGCGCAGCGTCCGGCCAGCCGTGAAGACCGAAACCCCGGCGGCTCCCGCGACGAGCAGCGCCGTGGTTGCGATGCGGACGGTCGCCCCCGAGGTGAAGACATCGTCCACCAGTAAAACCCGTTTTCCGGCCACGAGGCGCGGTCGGATGGTCTGGAACGCATTTTCGAGGCTTTGTTCCCGCGCGCGGTCATCCATTCCGGCTCGGTGGGGTCTGGTTTCGACGACGCGGGCGAGGGCTTCCGTCACGAGCGGCGCGCCGGAAGCCTCCGCGATGATTCCGGCGAGACACTCGGTCTGGTTGTAGCCCCGTTCCCGGCGGCGGCGTCCGGCGAGCGGGACCGGCACGACGATTTCCGCGGCGTGGAGTTCGGGAACGGCGCGCCACGTTTCGAAAACCAGTTCCCGGAGCGGTTCGGGGACCGTCGGACGCCGTTTGAGCGCGAGCAGCGCCCGGCGCAGGCCGTCGCGGTAGGGACCGCACGAACGGGCACGCTCGAACGGGGCATCGGCGCACTGATCGCAGTTCGGCAGGCGGTGCGGCGTTCCATCAATGCCGGTTGGCGTGAGCCGCCAGCGTCCGCAGCGGTCGCAGGCAAGGTAAAACGTTTCGCGAAACGTCCGGTAAGCCGTCCAGCACCCGCCGCAGACCACGCCGTCGGCCAGCCGGGAGACGTTCCCGCCGCACACGGCGCAGTCCTGCGGCGCGAGCAGGGTGAAGGCGGCGTCAAAAATGTGATTGAAAGAAAGGGGCATGCCGTTTTCGCAGCTTTATGTTCCTAATCGAAGTTCGAAATTGTTTCTGATGACCGCGCGAATCCGTTTGCGTGGCGACGATTTCCTGATTCGGATTCTCAGGAACATTTCGTTGAAATCCAGTTGCTTCACGGTTCCGACTTGTAGGAGATACCTTCCGGGCGGCAAACCGGCGATACAGTAGGAACCGTCGGGTTCGGGAAGAAACGCCCGGAAGCGTTTGAGGCGTCCGATGAGGCGATAGGTATCCTCGCCTTCTTCCCTGGGGCTATATCGGAAAACAATGATGATTGTCCCCCCTTGAAGTGGATTTTCTGCCCCATCAGTCACCCTTCCCCGCATTTTTTTGGAAAACTCGATCCTTTTCTGCTCGATGAGTTCATTGGCTCCATGGGATTGGTCCTCCGGGCGGGCCGGTCGGCTCGGGCAGGGGCTCTGCGCGAGGGCTTCTCCTCCCAGAATCACGAACAGCAAAAGAATGATCGCGCGACGCATGGTTTTTCCTCCCGTGACCGGAATTCTCCGGAGTTTCCTCAATGACGGATTTCCCGCATGTATAAATAGGATTAGCAAGTTTCGTACCACGCTTTTCAGGCAAAACCGGAAAGGTGAATGTAAGAAAACGAACTTTGCCTTGACTCTCCTGTAACCCGCTGAGTAGGTTGCTTTCAGGTGAGATGAACGCGCCTTTCACGACGAACTCCACTCGAACCGAAAATCAGGCACTTCGATGAAACTTGTCGGAACCGCCTCCGGCAGCGTGGTTGTTCCGCTGTCGCCGGCAGACGCTTTTTTGTATCTGCATGATCCGGGCCGTCTGTTGCGTGCCGTGCCGCAATGCGTGATTACGGCGCAATTGCACCGGAGCGGGATTTACCAGTGGTCCTTCGATATGGAAGACCCCTTCGGGAACGTCTTTCGGGTCCATTCGGTGATTCGCCAGCGCTTCATCGGTCACGAGCGCGTCGTCTGGCAGCCGTTCGAGCTGGACTGGGATCGGGTCCGCTTCGACGGACGAAGTTTTCTGGGACGCGCCATCGGCGACATTCGCGTCACCCAGCTTGCCGCCGGACGGTCGCGGCTGGATGCGAGCCTTGAGTTTGGAATCGACTTCACCCTGCCGGGTGCGATGAAGAAACTGCCGCTCGGATGGGTCGAGCGCACCAGCGCGAAGCTGATGGATCGCAAGATGGGCCAGTTTGTGGGTCAGATACTGCGGTCGCTTGAAACGTCTCTGGGCGCGAGCCTCGAATCGGAGATTCACTCTTCCGGGCAATTCGCGTGAGGGTGAGGTGGATATGCGGTCCTCGGATTCTTCCTTGTCGGTCTTTGAAACCTGTCGTTTGGGATTGATCAATGTAACGGTTGGCATGAGTGCCCTGCTTGTGTTCGGCGTTCTCAACCGGGTGATGATCAGTGAATGGCAATTGAGCGCGACGCTCGTCGGCGTGCTGGTCTTCGCGCACTTCGTGGTCTGTCCGATTCGGACGTTCGCGGGGTACGTTTCCGACACGCGGCCCTTGTGGGGGTGGAAACGCACGCCCTACATCGCGGGCGGGATGACGGTGACGCTGGCCAGCCTGCTGCTCATCTTTCATTCGGCGCAACTGCTCCGGACGCACCTCGTGATCGGCACGGTGGCGAGCGTCACCGCCTTTGCCCTCTGGGGCATCGGCATCAACACGGCGTCGGTGTCGTATCTGGCGCTGATGGCGGACCTTTCGGGCAAGAACAAGGCGCGGACGGTGTCTATCGCGTGGTTCATGATGGTGGCGTTCGGCATCGTCGCCACGGGCATCTGCATCAGTGTTTTCTTCAAGCTGAACCTGTCGAAGATGAGCGCCGACGTGACCACGATGGACCTCGCCACGCTCGACGGGGTGCTGTTCAAGCTGTTTTATACGGTGGTCGGGATTTCGGCCCTGCTGGTCGTGCTGGCGCTGGTCGGAATGGAACCGCGCCACGTCAAGGCCCCGGTCGAGGAAGAGGCGAAACTGACCTTTCGCGAGACGCTCGCGGTGGTGACGAGCAGCCGGGAATCGAAACTGTTCTTCGGCGTGGTGTTTCTCGGCATCTTCGGTGTCAACGCGCAGGACATCCTGATGGAGCCCTACGGGGCGCAGATTTTGAAAATGACCCTCGCGCAGACCACCGCGCTGCAACCGGCGTGGGGGGGCGCGACGCTCGTGACGATGCTCTTTGCGGGACTGGTGGCGGCGCGGTTCGTATCGAGGAAAAAAATAACGCTTTGCGGAGCGCTATTATGTACGTTGGGTTTAGGCGTCATGATCGCCGCCGGAACGGGGAGCATCCCGTTGTTGAAAATCGGAGTGATTCTGCTGGGAGCGGGGAACGGGTTGTTCGCGGTCGGCGCGCTGTCGCTGATGATGGAGATGACCCAGCCGGGGCAGGCGGCCACATATCTCGGAGTCTGGGGCATCGCCCAGGCGCTGGCCCAGGCGCTGGCGGGACTGGTCGCCGGGTTTGGCCGGAGCGGAATCGAGCGGCTGACCGGGGATATGCGACTCGCGTATCAGGGGGTTTTCGCCCTTGAAATCGCGACGCTCATCGGTTCGATGGCCTTGTTGATGATGATGGGAGGGGCGACGCCCCGACCGGTTCGGAAGACGGATGAGACGATGGATCGCTTTGCCGACATCGTCAGCGCGAACTGAGCGTCGCGACGGTCTTCAAAAAGTTTAGTCCACGCGTGGCGGTTTCCGCGTGGCGCGAGTTGCAGGTGGGGGGCGTGTCCTTGTTGAGTGGGGACGCAGCAAGCAAACGTCTCCCCTCCTGCTTCCAAATCCGCGAACCGGCTTCGCGATGGTCTTCGAAAAGGAATTCAGTCCACGCGTGGCGGTTTCCGCGTGGGACGGTTTGCAGGGGGGAGCGTGCCCTTGTTGAGTGGGGACGCAGCAGGCGAATGTCTCCCTCCCTGCCATCATTCACGCGAAATCAAAATTCGCGACCGGTTTTTGAAAGTGATTCAAGTCCACGTGTGGCGGTTTCCGCGTGGCACGGTTTGCAGGGGGGAGCGTGTCCTTGTTGAGTGGGGACGCAGCAAGCAAACGTCTCCCCTCCTGCAAAACTTCTGTTTCAGAAACAGAGCAGTGAGGACGGGGAGAGCGTGTCGTAACTTGTTGAGCGGGGACTCGCCAGCAAGATGCGCCTTTCCCTTCAATACTTCTGTCCTCAAACACACACTCTCGGTCAGTCCCGGACGACGCTTGCCGGATTGGCTCTGGAATCCCCCCTAAAGTTCGATTTTTCAATGAGTTTCGGTCATTCGTCCGCGTGGGCCGGAATTCGAAACGGAAAGGGAGCGGCTATGCGCGTCATTGTTTGCGGCGGCGGTCCGGGCGGTTCGACCGCGGCGGCCACCCTGGCCCGCGAGGGCGTCGAGACGGTTCTGATCGAAAAGAGTTTTTCCCGCATCAAGCCCTGCGGCGGCGCCATTCCGCCGGTGCTGATTCGGGAATTCGACATTCCGGAACATCTGATCCAGCGGCGGGTGGACGCCGTCGCGGTCTACGCCCCGTCGGGCCGGGCCGTGAAGATGTCAATCACCGACGGATTCGTCGGAATGGTCTGCCGCGAGGTCTTCGACCAGTTTCTGCGCAAGCGCGCCGAGGCGGCGGGGGCGATGGTGCTCGAAGCCCGCGTCGAGCAGGTGGACGCCACCGAGCGCGGGGCGACCGTCGTCTGCGTCACGACCGACGGACGCCGGCTGACGCTGAACGCCGACGCCATCATCGGCGCCGACGGGGCCAACTCGTTCGTGGCCCGAAAGTTCGATCTCCATCAGGGCGGCCTCGTCGCCGCCGCCGTTCAGGAACGCTTCGCCCTCACCTCCGAGACGGCCAAGCGCCTCAACGAACAGTGCGATATCTATTATGACAGCCGGTTCTCGCCCGATTTCTACGGGTGGGTCTTCCCGAAGGCCGATCACGTCGCCATCGGGACCGGCACGGCACTCCGCAGCGCCAACATCAAGAGACACATGGAAGCCTTCAAGCGCCACCTCGGGGTGGACGAAGCCCCGATGCTTCGCGAAGGCGCGCCGATTCCGCTCAAGCCCTACAAGAAGTGGGTCGCGAACCGGGTCGCCCTCGTCGGCGACGCCGCCGGACTGGTCGCGTCGAGTTCGGGCGAAGGCATCTTCTACGCGATGAAGAGCGGACAGATGGCCGCCCAGGCCATGCTCGAATGCGCCGCCGATCTGCGCGCCGAGCGGCTGCACAAGGCATACCAGAAAGCGTTTCTCAAGAAATATGGCGCAACGTTCCGGTTTCTCGAAGTGATGCAGAACGCCTACTACAAAAACGACGCCCGCCGCGAGGCCTTCGTGGCGATCTGTCAGGACAAGGGCGTTCAGGACATGACGTTCCAGTCCTATATGTACAAGACGATCGTCCGCATGCCGATGACCGACGGCGTCCGCATCATGTCGAAGAATCTCTACCACATGACGAAAGCCATGCTCGGGGCCTACAACGCGCCAGTTCGGACAGGCGAGCCGTTGCTGACGCCGTGAGAAACAGGAACGCGCGGTGCGAGATCGCCCGTGAGTCATGTGAACAGGCGCGAATCTTCTTTCGGTGTTGAATTCGTGTCGGCGCGCATGATTCGCGGGCGAATCCATTTTCTGAGGAAATGTCGTCCGGAGGTCGGGATGTTCCGCTTCCTTCTTCTTTTCGCGCTGGGGTGTATCGGACTGACCGGGTGCGCCGCGCCCGCTTCGTCCGTGCTTCCCGCGCCCGCGCCGGGAAAGGGGGCGCCGGTCGGGGGCGGTTGCGACGGCTGCGACGGCATGTATCCGGGAATGCCCGGCCAGTTGAAGTGGGAAACGGACGTGGCCCCGCCGGGTGAACCGGGCGAACCGCTGGAATTGAGCGGGACGATCTATCTGGCGGATGGCCGCACACCGGCGGCGGGCGTCATTTTGTACGTGTACCAGACGAACGCGAAGGGATTGTATGAACCGCGGCCCGGACTGACCGGCGCGGCCCGGCGTCACGGATACCTCCGGGGCTGGATGAAGACCGACGCAACGGGACGGTACCGGTTTCGGACGATCCGACCCGCGCCCTATCCGAACGCCGCCATCCCGGCGCACATTCATCCGGTCGTGAAGGAGCCGGATAAAAACGAGTACTACATCGACGAGTTCCTTTTCGCCGACGATCCGCTCCTGACTCCGGGCGAGCGGGCGAAGCAGGAAGGGCGCGGCGGGTCCGGGATCGTGACCCTCGCGCGGCGGCCCGGCGGCGGCTGGGTCGGAACGCGCGACATCGTGCTCGGTCGGAACATTCCGAACTATCGGTGAATTGTCCTTTGGTTTCCTGCTCCCATTTTCTAAGTTGGATACAGACCCTTTTCCCGAATTGAACCAAGTCAGCGAGTTGTTTCTGTGAAGTCCTTCGCCTCCGCGACCGATTCCAAGGTATCCGTTCCGCCCGCCCGTCGGGTCGAAATCTCATGGGCGGCGAAAACCGCCGCGTGGATCGAACTCCTCAAGCCGGTGACGTGGTTTCCGGTGATGTGCGCCTACGCGAGCGGCGCGATGTGCAGTACCCAGTTTTCAACCCGCAGTCTCGCCGACGGGCGGTTCTGGCTCGGACTGCTGATGAGCGGGCCGCTGATTTCCGGGACGTGCCAGGCGATGAACGACTACTTCGACCGCGACGTGGACGCCATCAACGAGCCGTACCGCCCGATTCCCTCGGGGCGGATCACCCTGCGCGAAGCGACCATCGGCATCACGATTCTGTGCGTCCTGACCATCATCGCGGCTTTTTTCCTCAGTCCGTGGATTGTGCCGCTCGCGGTCATCGGCATCACCAACGCGCACCTCTACAGCGCGCGACCGATCAAGTTGAAGCGCATTCTCTGGGTCGGAAACGCGACGGTGGCGGTGTCCTATATTTTACTGCCGTGGATGTCGGGCGAACTGACCTTCAAGGGGACGATCACCGTCCCGGCCACGCTGGTGGCGCTGTGCTACGTCGTGGCCAGTATCGGCAGCATGACGACCAACGACTTCAAGTCGCTCGAAGGCGATCTCCGGATGGACATCCACACGCTCCCGCAGGTGTTCGGCGTGGCGCGCGGGGCGAAATTCGGCGTTCTGGTCCTCAATATCGGCCAGTTGTGCGCCGCCGTCGTGCTCGCCGGCCTCGGACTGTGGCTCTGGAGCGCGCTCGTCTTCGCGACGGTGCTGCCGCAGGTGTACTACCAGCGGCGCTTCCTCAAGGACCCGATCAACACCGCCATCTGGTACAACGCGCACGCCCAGGGCTTCCTCGTCCTCGGCATGTTCCTCGCCGCCTGGGCCGTCCGCTCCTGATGGAGCGCGCGCATCCTGCGCGCATGTCTTTCCTGAATTTCAATTGACTCAGGGGCGCATGGAGTTCTTTTCAATCCATGCGCGCAGGATGCGCGCGCTCCATTACTTCGGAAACTTGTCGGGATTGTCGGTAAAGGCCGCATCCGCCCCCAGTTCGAGGAGATAGTGGCGCATCTCGGCGGTGACGTCGGCAAAGCGGCGGTCCACCGACCGCGAGCGG
>JAAFHI010000279.1 GCA_013298335.1 Actinomycetota bacterium | reverse complement strand
CCGCTCTTCCGATCTCCGGGTGCGGGGGGATTTTTCCGGACCGGGCTACGCCAACCCACTCCAGATGGAAGTCCGGGTCGGTGAGTCCTTCCAGATACCTGGATTGTCCCTCAAGGGCGACTACGTTTTACAAAACCTGAGGGTGGTGGATACGGGTGTGCAGGGCGCGCCGACGGTCGCGGCGGTGACGCCCGACGCCTGTGTCGTGTCGGTCATCGAGCAGTTGTTGATCACGGATGTGCGCGTCCGGGAGATGACCTACGACGAGATCGCCAGGTCAGGTATCCAGATCACCGACAGTTCCTACCAGTTTTTCAATTTCACGCTTGCCCTTGGGGCCGAATCCAATGGTGTTGAGGTCCAGATACCGGTCGCCTTCCCGCCCAATTCCGCCGGGTCACTCGATCCGCCGATCATCGGTACGCCGGTGGTACCGAACGATTCGGTGACCCTGCCGGATGTCCAGCCGGTCTTTCTGGATGTCGTGATTCCCTCGGAGGAGGGAGCCGATTACTGGATCAAGGAATACATCGCCGTCGGCGGGGGCGGAGGTGGAGGCATCCGGATTCCCGGTTTGGTGGTCTTTCCGGGACGGGTCGGATTTCTGAACCAGTTTTTTGAGGCGGTGGTGATTGTCGCCAACGGATCGCCGAGCGGGTCGCTGCTTTCGGTACGCGACCTGACGGCCAAGGTGCGGCTGCCCGCCGACAACTCGCTGCGCATCCCGTCGGTTCAGGGCCAGGGGGCGCTGACCGAGCGACCCGTGCTCGGCCTCGGCCCGGACGGTCAACCCGGCACGCCGGACGATGAAACGACGCTCGCCGCCGGGAAGTCGGGACAGGCGAAGTTTCTGGTTGAAGGGCTGACCGAGGGCCTCCACACCATTGATTTTGACTTGCAGGGAACGCTTACGGGACTTCCGAACGGACGCACCGCGCAGGTGAAAGGGGCGGCGCGTGGCGCGGTGCTCGTGCGCGACCGGACGTTTGCCTCGACCTTCACCCATCCTGGAGTGGTGCGCGTTGGGCAGGAATACGACCTCGCCATGACGGTGCTTAATACCGGGCAGGCGACAATCAACGGGGCGATTGCGTCCCTGCCGCCGAACTCGATCTCAGGGGCGCAACTGCTCCCCGGAGACACCGGGCAGCGGGCATTCGCCACCACGATTGCACCGGGTGCTGCCTCGACCATCAAGTGGCGCCTGCGGGCCGGAGTATCGGGTCAAGTAACGGCGTCCTATGTCAAGGTTGGCAACAACCTGCCCGCCGGACTCACCATCGTGACCGGAGTGGGCGACCGCAACGTCCCGCTTTCTCCGGATTCGCTGATTCTTCCCGACACCGCCTGCTTCATTCCTCCCGATGTGCTCGACGCCGGACGCGCCGTGCTCGGCGAAGCCTGGAGCGTGGCGACGACGCCACGGTACGCGCTGCCGGACGGGGTAACGCCGATTTCAAAATCGGTCGTCATCCGCCGGGCGGTCGACGTCGGGATTGCGGGATTGCGGGTACAGTTCGGGGAATCCATCGACGTGTCGCTCGCAACGCTTTCACGTGACTGGGTCGGCCTGAACGATGCGGCCATCGATCCGGGGTTTGCGGAAGTGCTGGAATCGACCCGGTCGGGATTCGGCTGGTCGGACGCACTCGGCGGGTACTATCGTCGCCGGCTGTTCGGTCAGACCACCCTGCCAACGACGCCGACCTGCGGCAATGTCACTTCGCTTTCCACACTCGTTTCTGCCACCGACCTGCACCGGCTGCTGATTCAGTCGGAAGCCCCGCGCGCTGGTTTTCTTTCCGCGCTGGTGACGCAACCCGACGGCGCAACCATCCTGAAGACCGGCTGGACCGATCCGGCGGGCAAAACGACGGGCCTCGGAAATACACGAACCGGTCAGATTGCCCAGGCGAGCGTTGCCGAACTTCGGGAAGTCGATCCGACCCGCGCGACCGAGACCCTGCCGACGAGCGGCAATCTGCTCTGGACAACGAATCCCGCGAGCGGTACCTGGTCGATAGACCTTTTCGGTGTCACGGACGGCACGGCGACGCTGTCGGTGGCGGTGCCCACCGCGGGCGGGCGCAAATACAACCGCTACACGGGTACGGTCACGGTCGGCGCGAACAGTCGCCACCGGGTGGTCATCCGGCCTTTTTCAAATGACGTGCCCCGACTGGAAGTCTTCCAGAACGGCGCATTTCAACCGGTGGGTCCGCTCACGGTCGCGGAGATGGTCTCGGAAGCCTCGCCCGGCGTTTCCGGGGTGCTTCAGGTTACCAACGCGGTGCTTCCCGGTGGGGACGAATTCGGACGGCTGGTCGGCGTGCTCTTCAACAAGCCGATGTCAAATACCTCGATGACGTTTGAAACCCCGGCGGCGGCCCAGGCCCGGTTCAAAATCGAGGGTGGAGAAATCGTCGATCTGACGCCCGCCCAGTCGGTCGTCGGAAGCGTCAAGGTCACGGGTTCAAAACTCGACTACGGCAACCGGTTCGTCTTCCTGCGCCTTGATAGCCCGGTCGGACCCTATGTCAGCCGCAAACTGCGCATCACCGGCGGAACGGATGCCGGTTTTCAAAACCTGAACCTACCCGAGCCGCTTCCGATCACCATGACGGCGTCGCCGAATGGTCAGCCCCCCGGGGCCTACGTGACCGGGCGGGTCCTGAACGGGGACGGAACGCCGGTCCCCAATGCCCGGGTTGGCTGCTTCAAACCCTTTGAAGGCTGCCTGCCGCGTGCCGCTGAAACAATTGCCGTGACGGTGGCCGATGCCGACGGACGGTTTTCGTTCGACTACGTGAGAAACAACGCCTGTGGCACAGGGCCGTCGTTCGGGACGAACCACCCCACGACCGGCGCAAGCAAGGGCGTCGGTTCCTATGTCGCCTTCAACGGGCAGAACCTGACGCCGGACCTCGTGTTTCTCGCGCGCGGTCGGGTGCAGGGAACGGTACTCAACCAGAACGGTTCGCCGTCGCCCCGGGCGTACGTGCAGGTGACGCCGACGCTCGACACCTCGGCTGCAAAACTGATTCAGGCGGACGAGACCGGACGGTTTCTGGTGCCGGATCTGCCCGTCGGACTCCTTGCGGTCAAGGCGCAGGCGACGGTCGGAAACGCGCCCCGTCCGTTCGGATTCGCGACCGGATTCATCAACGGACCGAACGACACGGCGACGGTCACGCTGACGCTGCGCGAGAATTCCGGGGTGGCGAGCGGGGAAGTTCGGGAAGCCGACGGTCGGCCTTCATCGGGAAGACTGGTGGTGGCGAGCCGTCCGGGGGCGGGAACGGTCGTGGGCGAGCCGGTGGGATTCGCCTACAGCGATTTACAGGGCAAGTACTCGATTCCCGGGTTGCCGATGGAATCGCTCTACGTCTCGACGCCCGACCCGGCGACCCAGGACTACCGTTTACCGATTGCCTTCCGTCCGTTTGTGGTGACGCCTGAGAATCCGGAAGCCTCGGGTCTGGTGCTGACGCTGCCCGGTTACGGGGATGTGTCGGGGGTGGTCCGCAACGACGCTGGGGAACCCGTTTCAGCCGTCGTTTCATGCGGAGGCCGGGGCGTGTGGACGCGCGCCGACGGGACATTTCTGATTCCCCGGATTCCGCAAGGGGTGTACGACATCACGGCGACCGACCCCGCGACGTTCCGGAAAGCCGAGAGCCGGGTTCAGATTACGGCGGGCCAAACGGCCGCCAACGTCGTGCTGACGATTCGCCGACCGCTGGCGCCGGGAACCATCGAGGGCTATGTCCGGAAACTGGTCAACGGGGTGGAAGTTCCGGTCGGTGGCGTGATCGTGACCTACGACGGGTTGAACCCCTATACCATCAGCGAGGACGATCTCCAGCTTCCGCCAAAATTGCGCAGTCCGATTCCGATCCGCACGGATGGTTCAGGCTACTATCGGCTGGAGAATGTGCCTTCCGGGGCGCCCTACACGGTGCGCTATGTCGGCAATCAGGCGGGTCATTTCGCGAACCTCGGTGTCGAGGTCGCGCCGAACCAGACCGTGACGCGCAATGTCGTCTTCAATCCTGCCAAACTCCGCCTGCGCATCCGGCAGTCCAATGGAACGCCGGCCATCGGGACGTTTCAGACTTCAACTCCGGCCCTTTTGATTCGGGACTACCGCAAACCCTCATTCGGCATTATCGACCCCGACCCGTACTACAGGCTCGGGTTCAGTGAAACGCTGTCCAATCCCGACGGCACGCTCGAGATCACGATGATTCCGGGCCTGTATCGCCTCGCGGCCTACAGCCGGTTCGGGACCGCGCCGGGCATCACGGGAACGCTCGCCCCCGGCGAAACGCTCGAACACGATTTTTACCTGGTCGAGAACAACCTGATCACCGACAGGGTTTTGCGGGGAACGATCTTCCAGCCGGACGGGGTGACACCAGTCGGCGCGGGCGTGCGGGTTTCCATCGGATTTCAGGAAGTGCGGACCGACGCCGACGGGAAGTACCTATTCCCCCAGGTACTCGATCCGAGCGGGACATTGACTGCAACCGATCCGCTCTCGGGTTACACCGGGCAGACAAGGGTGGCGCTCCAGGCCAACCAGGAAGTCGTCCAGAACCTGCGCCTGCTGGGGTACGGTACCCTGCGCGTGCGGGTCATCGACGGTTCGGGAAATCTGGTCCCTTCGGCCATTCTAAATCTGCGTGGGGGCCAGTATCCGAACGCGACCCGCTCGACCCAGCTTTTCTCGGTTGACGCCGGCGTTGCGACCTTCGACAACCTGTTTGCAGGGGATTACTCGATTGATGCTACGTCGGGCCTGGTTTCCGGACGCGCGGCGGCGACGGTCGTGCGTGGGCAGACCAGTGAAATCGTCATTCAGGTGACGGAAACCGGGACGGTGGTGGGCAAGGTCTGGCTGCCGGGAAGGACTGTCGCCTCTGGCCTCGCCGACGTGAGTCTCTATTCGGGCGGACGGCTGATCGGATTCCTGACCAGTTCCTCGAATGCCGACAATTACGGAGAATTCCGGTTTATCGGCGTGCCAAAAGGTCCGTTTGAAGTGCATGTGTTTGACAACCGCACCGGACGGGTCGGGAAGAGTTATGGCACTGTCGCCACCCAGAACGAGGAAGTTCGGGCGGACGTCGATCTGAACTCGGTCGGCGCGGTGTCCGGGCAGGTGTTCAACAACGGCGCGCCATACCCTGGAATCACGGTCCTGATTGTCCCCGACGGCTGGACGAGTCAGAACCAACTCAATACTACGACCGACGCGCAGGGGAGATTCCGCTTCCCCGGCATTCCTTCGGGGCGGTTTCAGGTACGGACCCTCGACGGTCCCGCCGGATTCAACGGCGCGACCACGGGCGAAGTCCCGACGGGTGCCGAGCCGCTGCCGGACACGGTGGCCGACATCACGCTCTCTCCAAGCGCCCGACTGGAGGGCACGGTTTTTGCGTCGGACGCAGTGACGCCGGTCATCGGCGCGCGGGTTTTGGTGACGGTCAACGGCTATACCTTTGAAACAACTTCAAATGATCAGGGCCGCTACCGGGCCGACTGGGTGCCGCTCGGACAGGGCCGGGTTTTTGCC
>JAAFHI010000976.1 GCA_013298335.1 Actinomycetota bacterium | reverse complement strand
CCGCAACCCCAATTCCGCCCGCAGCGAGTGGTAACTGGCCGACCAGCCGCCAGTGACCAGTTTTCCAAGATTCAGAATCGGCCCGTTGACCAGCGGACCAAATTGGTGCAGCGCGGCCATCCACTGAGCCAGCGGCAACACCGGCGGATCGTTCGGCGAAAAGAAGGACGTCGGGGCCAGCGCGCAGAAAACCCACGGTTTGCCGAGTTTTTCGGCGGCGATGTTTCCCGAATAGAGCAATTCACCCAGAACCACGACATCCGCTTCGGAAACCGGTTGCAGCAGATCATCGTAGGTCGCCCGAATGTTCGGGAAAATGAACTCCTTCATCACGATTTCCGGACCGTATTTCGGGTCCATGATTCGCGCCGCCATTTCCAGATCATCCTCCGGGCTTCCCTCCGGGCGAATCGGGTGAAATTTCAACCCGGCGGTCTCGACTCTTGAACGATGATTCTCCGTCGATGCGACGGTAACGGAATGACCGCGTTCGGAAAGCGCAAGCCCAAGCGCGACAAAGGGATGGAGATCACCGAGCGAACCGATGGTGGCGAGGAGGAAGCGTTTCATTGGGAAGCAGTCAGTGGTCAGTGGTCAGTGGTCAGTGGTCAGTGGTCAGTGGTCAGAAAAGGATCGAAGAAGAAGGAAACAATGACAACGGGAAAGGGGGTGGCCCGGTTTCTCGAAAACCCGGACAACCCCCAATTAATTCCTACCGATTTCCGCCCACGGACTACTGGCTACTGGCTACTGGCCACTGGCCACTGACTACTGGCCACTGACTACTTCCGAATAGCTGCCGTGCAAACCGTACGGCACGTGGTGTTTCAGCCACAATTTGGCCGTCGGCCCGGCGGTGATGTCGCGGGCGTCGAAAATCGCCAGAAAGCTGCGCTCGCGGACGGCATCGAAAACCAACTGGAACAGCCATCCGTCGTCATCCGCCTTGCCATCCGGTAACGGCACGAACAGCGGCTCGCCGACATAGCCGCTCGGGGCGAAACTGTAGGTCTGCGACGTGTCCTTTTTGGGGTCGAACCGCAAAATGCCCTGGAGCGGCGCATTTCCGGTCGGCGCATCGGCGCAGGCCAGAAAAAGCGTGTCGCAATCGCGTCCGACCTTCTTCGGATGGAGTCCGGGAAACTCAACCGCCCGCTCAAGCACCCGTTCGCGGGTCACTTTTCCGGTTTCAAGGTTAATGGTGAAGCGGAAAAGCTGCGACGCGGCGATTTTCTCGATTTCGACGTCCTGAAACATCGTGCCGGGTTCGAGCGAGGGAAACGTTTCATAGGCCACGGATTCCAGCACCAGCCGGTCGCCCTCGCGATGGGCGTTGGCGTGGTGGAACACAAAAAAAGCGTCGGTTTCGTAGGTCCGCATCGGCCCGCCGTTGCGCGGAATGACGTGAATTTTCGTCGCCTTGTCGGGCTGGAAGATCAGACATTCCGCCGCGCCGCGCATCCCGAACCAGAACGGCAAGGGATTCACCGTCACGGGGTTCTGGAAGACGACCGCGAACTCTTCCGTCAGGGCGAAATCGTGGATGAAGGCAAAACCGGGGGCCTTGTAATCGTGGCGGGCGGTCACGCCGAAGGCATCATCGAATTCAAACAGTGAAATCGTCGAGGAAAGTCCCGGCACGACGCCGAAATTGACCATCCGCCCGGTTTTCGGATCAAAACGCGGGTGGGCCGAGAAGTTTTCGCCGGGTTTCAGAACCCCGCCGAGGTCGGAAAGCCCGCGGGTCTGAAGCGTTCCGGGTTCGAGCGCGTGCGGGTGGCCGCCCTCCCAGAGCGCCAGCACGGTGTCGCCCCGCTGATAAACCCCTGTATTCGCAATGTTCTTCGGACGGGTGTCGAGAAAATTCGCCATCCAGCCGCCGGGTTTCTGCGTTCCGAACACCCCCCGGTACAAAAAGCTGTCGGCCTTCTCTTCAGCCAGAAATCCTTCGGTACGGATATGCCGGTTGCGGAAATGAACCGTGCCGTCGCCCCGAAAGGTAAAGGCGCAGATCATCCCGTCGCCGTCGAACGGGTGCTGGACGGTGCGTCCGCCGCGATCCAGCACGCCCGGACCGTTGCGGAGGATCGTCCCGCGGAAATTCTCGGGCAGCCGGCCCTCGATTTCGTCGATTTCGTAGTCGTTTTCAGCTTTGAGTGACGAATAGCCCTTCACCCAGTCCTCGCGCTTCCAGCGCGCCTGCTGCTGTCTGGCGGTTGCGGTCATGTTTTGAATTCCGGAAAAAAGCGTGATGAACGGGGGGCATTCC
>JAAFHI010000819.1 GCA_013298335.1 Actinomycetota bacterium | reverse complement strand
CCCCAAGGCCCCCAACCCGGTGGAAGTCGCCAAAATCGAGAAAATTCGGCAGATGGCGGCGGCCATCCGCGAAATCGACGGGATTGAAACCGTCAGCACGGCCACCAGTCCGGCCTTCGGCAACAGCACCATGACCCACAACCACACGACGGACGGAAGGCGGATTGCCTACGAAATGGACCAGGTTTCCGATGAATTCAAGGATGCGATGAAACTTCAGGTCGTCCGCGGGCGGTGGTTTTCAGCCGAGGACGACGGGGCCTCGTTCCGGCCGGTGGTCATCACCAAACTGGCGGCGGAAACGTGGTTTCCCGGCGAGGAACCCATTGGTAAAACAATCAGCGATCCTGAAGACAAGGGACAGCCGCAACGGGTCGTCGGGGTGATTTCGGCCTTCCGGAAAGGCGGCGAATTTTCCGCGCCGTCGAACTTCGTCTTCGAGCGTTCGCGACTCGCCGTACCGAACCGGCGCAACTGGACGCCACGAAGCCTTATCGTCCGGGTTCGCCCCGGCACCACGGCGGTCACCGAGGAGCAGGTCATCAAGCGGCTTCAAAAAGAGGGCAGCGACTGGTCGTTCGAAATCCAGCGGATGGACCGGATGCGCGAGGAAAACAACCAGCCGTTTGTCATCCTGATGGTGGCCGCCTCGCTCATCGCCGGTTTTCTGTTGTTGATGGTCGGTCTGGGGCTGACCGGGGTGCTGTGGCAGAATGTGACCCAGCGAACCCGCGAAATCGGCGTCCGGCGGGCGCAGGGCGCGACCATCCGCGACATTTACCTTCAGATTCTGGGCGAACTCCTCTTTGTAACGACCTTCGGCGTGGCGGTCGGCGTCCTGATCGTGGTTCAGTTCCCGCTTTTGAAGTTTCTGGGATTCGTCTCGAACGGCGTGTACGCGGTCGGCATCGGCGTTTCACTGGTCGCCATTTACCTGCTGACCCTGGTCTGCGGCATCTACCCGAGCTGGCTCGCGACGCGCGTCCAGCCCGCGGCGGCGCTGCACTTCGACTGACGGAGTAATTGAGAATTGAGAATGCAGAATTGAGAATTTCCGGATTCTGCTTTCTCTTCCCCATCCCCCATCCCCTAACCCCCATTCCCCAAGATGAACCGATCCGGCAAAAACAGGGAAACCATTCTCGTCGTGGACGACGAATCGTCCGTCGTCACGTCGCTTTCCCTTTTGCTGCGACAGGCGGGATACGCCGTCCGGGTGGCCGCGTCGCCGCGTGAAGCTCTTGAAACGATTGGGGATAACCCGCCACATCTGGTCATTCAGGATATGAATTTTTCCCGCCAGACGACCGGCGAGGAAGGGTTGAAACTGCTCGGCGACATCAAGGCGCTCCGCCCGGAACTGCCGGTGATCCTGCTCACCGCGTGGGGTTCGATTCAACTCGCGGTTGAGGGCATGCGGGCTGGCGCGTCGGATTTCGTCACCAAACCGTGGACACATCCTCAAATCCTGCAATCGGTTGCAACCGCACTCGGGGTGGCGACGGCGAACCTGCCCGGCAAGCCCGGCGCCCCGGTGACGCGGGCGGAACTTGATGAAAAGTACAACTTTCAGGACCTGTTCGGTTCCGATCCGGTCTTTTTGAAAGCCCTCGACGTCATCGGACGAGTCAGTGGGACGGATGCGTCGGTTCTGATTACCGGCGAAAGCGGGACCGGCAAGGAACTCATTGCCGAGGCGATTCACCGCAACAGCCGCCGCCGCGACGCCGCCTTCGTCAAGGTCAACCTCGGCGGCATTCCGGCGCAGCTTTTCGAAAGCGAAATGTTCGGCCACGTGAAGGGCGCGTTCACCGACGCGCGGCTCGACCGGCGCGGACGCTTCGAAGTCGCCCACGGCGGCACGATTTTTCTGGATGAAGTCGGCGACCTCGATCCGGGCGCGCAGGTCAAGCTGCTGCGCGTGTTGCAGGACCGCACCTATGAAGTTCTGGGATCGAGCGTCACCCGCTCGGTGGACGTCCGGGTGATTTCCGCGACCAACCGAAATCTCGCGGAACTCGTTGCAACCGGGCGGTTTCGCGAAGACCTGCTCTACCGGTTGAACCTGATTTCGGTCCATCTGCCGCCGTTGCGCGAGCGTCCGGGCGACATCGCACAGGTGGCCGAGCAGTTCCTCGCCTCGATGGCCGCCGTCTACCACCGGGAAAACATGGCCTTCAGTCCCGCCGCGCTCCGCTGGCTGCAACATCAACCGTGGAACGGCAATTTTCGGCAGTTGAAACACACCATCGAACGCGCCCTGCTCGTCAGCCGCAACGCCGTGCTCGAAATCGAGGATTTTCAAACCGACGGGACCACCGCCGAGCCCTCCACGGACCGTCTGCCGCAGGTCGGAAGCATGACGATGGACGAAATAGAGAAGGCGATGATTCTCAAGGCGATGCGGCAATACGACGGGAACGTCAGCCGGGTCGCCGACGCGCTCGGCATCAGTCGTCCGGCGCTCTACCGGCGGTTCGAGAAATACGGCATCGAGGGGTAAAAAAAGTCTTGAGAGTCTGGGGAGTCTGGGGGGTCTCGGGAGTCAATACAATTTGGAACGTATCAGTCTATTCCCTGTAACTCCCCAGACTCCCCAGACTCCCCAGACTCCCCAGACTCCCCAGACTCCCCAGACTCCCCAGACTCCCCAGACTCCCCAGACTCCCCAGACTCCCCAGACTCCCCA
>JAAFHI010000207.1 GCA_013298335.1 Actinomycetota bacterium | reverse complement strand
GAACGGCGTCGGGCGCGCCCTGACCGCCGCCGCCCAAACCCGGCAGGAACTTCTCAAAACCCTGTACCAGGAAGGCAAGGAACTGTTCGGGGCCGATTCGCTGGCGGTCTACATGTTTCCCGACGATCCGACCCAGTCCGGCGAACCCGGCCTTCAACTCGAAACGACCGGACTTCAACGCTGGACCCGCCCCGAACGCCGCGGACGCAAGAGCGAGCTGGGCGCGAGCGGTCGCTGGCAGTTGAAAAGCGGCAATCATCCGCCCTTCTCCCCTGACGACCAGTTGCAACCCGAGGAAAACGCCATCGGACTCGCCGAATGGTGCCTCCGCAACCGCCGGTCCCTGCGCCTCGACAACGTTCCGCGGGAGGCCGGTGCCTACGGTTACCGATGGTTGACCAATCAGCTTCCCTACCGCTCGTGGCTGGGCGTTCCCCTCGAAATCGACCGCCGACCGCTTGGCGTCATCAGCATTGCCAGTGCCGAATCCGGGGCCTTTTCCGAACAGGACGAGGAAATGCTGCGGACCCTCGGTCAGCAGGTCGTCAGCGCCCTCGAAAACGCCCGTCTTTACGAACTCGCGACCATTGACGGACTGACCCGGCTACTGAATTCCCGGTACCTGCGCCAGAAACTGGCCGAGGAATTTGAAAGGGCCGTCAGTTCCCGCGGACAACTGGCGGTCGTGATGGTGGATATCGACCACTTCAAGACAATCAACGACAGCCACGGCCACGAAGTCGGAAACGAGGTCCTCCAGCACCTCGCCATGCTGTTGCGGGACAATCTCCGCGACAGCGACGTGGCCGGTCGCTACGGCGGCGAGGAATTCATGCTGCTGCTTCCGAATACCCCGGCCCAGGCGGCGTTCGATGTCTCGGAACGACTCCGGCACACCATCGAAACGACGGTGGTCGAGACCGACGCCGGGCGGATTTCCATCACGGCCAGCCTTGGAGTTTCCCACTACCCCTCGATGCCCACCGGCGATGCCGATACCCTCGTCGAACACGCCGACCGCGCCCTTTACGAATCCAAACGCGGCGGGCGCAACCGGGTCACCCTGTTTCAGCAATCCAGCGAAACCGGAACGGTCGCGAGTGAAAGAGCGGCACCGGCTGATTGACCAAACCCCGAAAATCAGCCCACACTGGCCCGCCTGAAACCGTCCGACCCAACCGATTCCGTCATTTCACGATTTTCCACCCATGTTTACCGGCATCATCGAAGAACTCGGCACCATTGAACGCATCACCCGGACATCCGAGGGAGGCGTCGTTGCCGTCACGGCCAAAACCGTCCTCGACGGGACGCGGCTCGGCGACAGCATCGCCGTCAACGGCGTCTGCCTGACCGCGACCACGCTCCCCGGCGGAAGTTTCACCGCCGACATGTCGAAGGAAACCCTTGAATCGTCAAGCCTTGCGAAGGCTCGCCCCGGCGACCGGGTCAATCTCGAACGCGCCGTCGCCGTCGGGCAGCGCCTCGGCGGACACATCGTTCAGGGCCACGTTGACGCCGTCGGCGAATTCCGTGCGAAAAACCCCACTGGAACGTCGGTCGTGATGCGGTTCGGTTTCCCCGCCGAAATCGGAAAATACATCGCCCACAAGGGCAGCATCGCGGTGGATGGCGTCAGCCTGACCGTGGCCGGACTCGGGCCCGACTGGTTCGAGGTCGCCGTCATCCCCACGACCCTTCAATGGACCACCCTCGCCACCCTCAAACCGGGCGCACACGTCAACCTCGAAACCGACGTGCTGGCAAAGTACCTCGAACGCCTGCTTTCCGGCGGACAGGGAAAAAGCCCCTACGACGCGGGGTCGGGGGCTTCGGGACTGACCGTCGAGCGATTGCGGAATCTGGGATACTGAATCATCCGCATTCAAGGCACGAAGAGGCATCCATCCCTGCCTCTTCTCAAGAAAATTCACCCGATTTCATTTTCACCTTACATTCCGTTCATCCCCTCCCCATAGCTTCGGCGACTTCCTGTTTCTTCAGATTTCACCACCGAGCAGGAAAAAAATCGCACTTCGGGGAGGAATTGAAATGCGGGTTCGCATTGCTTCGTATGGGTGTTTCATTTTCGGACTGGCGCTGTTTCTGTTCAACATCCAGACCTTTGGCCAGGTGGACAAGGCCAATCTCGTCGGAACGATCCGGGATGCGTCCGGCGCGGTCGTGGGGGGCGCCAAGGTAAAGGTCGCGAACCCGGAAAACGGATTTTCACGGGAAACCACGTCCCGCCCGGACGGCGGCTACAACTTTCAACTTCTTCCCATTGGGGTTTACACCATCACCGTTGAGCAAACCGGATTCGCTCCGGCCACGGCTTCCGGCATCGAACTGAGCGTTGGCGACACCCGGACGGCGGACGTGGAACTGAAACCCGCCGGGACCGAGGAAACGATTGAAGTGACGGAAGACGGTGCCTCGGTTGAACGCTCGACCTCGACCATCGGCATCGTGATTGAACCAAAACAGGTGCAGGGCATTCCCCTCAACGGTCGGCACTGGGCCAGCCTGATGGTTCTCGCGCCGGGGGCCGTCAACACCGGTTCGGGAAACCAGAACAGCATCCGTTTCAATGGTCGCGCCCGCGACGACAACAACTGGACGCTCGACGGCGTTGACCAGACCGGCGTCAAGGACCCGCGACAGGAAGAAAACCTGCGGCTGGTCACAAGCCTTGAATCCATTGCGGAATTCCGGGTCAACACACAGATTTTCGGGGCGGACCAGGGAAACGGCGCGGGTGGACAGATCAACATCGTGACGAAAAGCGGGACCAACGACTTTCACGGCGGCGTGTTTCACTTCATCCGCAACAGCGCCCTCGACGCCCGCAACTTCTTTGATTTCGGTCCGAAACCGGTTTTTCAGCTCAACCAGTACGGCGGGAGTTTCGGGGGCGCAATCGTCCGGAACCGAACTTTTTTCTTCGTTTCCTACGAGGGCCTTCGGCAACGGCGTGGCCAGACCTTCATTGATTCGGTCCCGAGCGCCCAGGCCCGGCAACTGGTGCTTGCCACTTCGCCCTCCCTCGCGCCGCTGCTCGCCATCTATCCGGCGGGACAAACGTCGATCAACCCCAGCACCGACCAGTTGATTCAGGTCCGCGCCAACCGGCTCAACGAAGACAACGCGACGCTTCGCATCGATCACCGCTTCAGCGAGCGCCGGACACTGTTCGGACGAGCCGTCGTGGATAACGCCTCGGCGCTGCTCTACAACCGGGGCGATGGGTTCAATACCCGAAATTTCCGTTTCCGGCCCTCGAATTATGTCCTTCAATATCAGGAAGTCTTTTCTCCGAACCTGATTACCGAGTTCCGGTTCGGACTGAACCGGTCCCCACTGTTCCGGGTGGACGGCAACGGGGCCAACGTGGTCGGTCCCCGCATCGACGGTTTCACCCGCCTGCGCCCGAACGTCACCCAGCGCGAACTCGGCACGTCCTTTTCCTACGCCAACAACACCGCCTACATCCTCGGCCCGCATACCCTGCGGTTCGGAGGCGAATTCCGGCGCATCTGGGTCAACGTTGCGGAATCGGACGTGATCGACTACCGGTGGCGGACCTCCGGGGCGGCGACCGGCGCGCCGGCCACCTACCTCGCCAATCTCATCAACAACCGGGTCCGGGCCGGCGACTTCACGATTCTGACCGAACAGCCGATGCTCGGGGCGCGCCGGTTCTTCCTGCTTCCCTACCTTCAGGACGACATCAAGGCCCGCCCGAACCTGACCATCAACGCGGGGATTCGCTACGAGTACTATTCGGTCGGAAAAGAAGCCAATGGCCGGGGCCTCGTGTTCGACATCGCCTGCGGCGGGTTCTGTCCTCCCGGGACCGACTGGTACGAAGCCGACCGCAACAATTTCGCGCCCCGGTTCGGCGCGGCCTGGGGTCTTTTCGGCGGGAAAACGGTCATTCGCGGCGGTTACGGCCTGTTTTACAGCCCCGGCCAGAACGACGACATCAACGCGGCCATCGACAACGTCCGAACCCGCGCCACCTCGAACGCCATCGTCGCCTTTCCGTTCACCCCCGCGACACTCCCCTTCCTGCCTGCCTCGCCGCGCGGACTTCAGCGTGACCGGCGCGACACCTACGCCCAGAATTACTCCCTGGCCGTGGTTCAGGAACTGCCCGGCAAGTTGGTCCTGTCAGTCGGATACAACGGCAATCAGGGCCGGAACCTGTTCAATCGCGGCACGTTGAACCTGCCGACCAACAACATCGCGGGCGGCCCGCGTCCGCTGGCTAACTTCGGCGACGTGGATACCAAGGAAAATCGCGGTTCAAGCCGGTTCGACGCCCTTCAGGTGTCGTTAAACCGCCGGGCGAGCAACGGATTCACGATGGGCGTTCAGTATATGTATTCCCACGGCCTGAGCGATTTCGCCGGTTCGGGTGAAAGCGGGAATCCCCAGAATTTTCTCGACTTCCGCTCCGAACGGGCCAGCACCGACTTCGACATCCGGCATACTGTTACCGTCAATTACCTTTACGAACTTCCGTTCGGTAAAGGTCGTCGGTTCCTCAACTCAGGTGGAATCACGAATGTGCTTCTGGGCGGCTGGAATCTCAGCGGCATCACGGTGGGCCGCACCGGTCGTCCGCTGACGATTACCTTCAGCGGAAATCCGCCCAACGGCGATTCCTTCGCGCCGCAGCGGCCCAACCTGGTTCCCGGAGTTTCGCTCTACAACCGGGACCGCGCCATCGGTTCGATTCAGGGGGTGAGCTGGCTGAATCCCGCCGCGTTCTCCATTCCGGTCGCCGGGCAGTTCGGTAACGCCGGACGCAACATTGCCCGCGGCCCCGGGCTCTTTCAAGTTGACCTCTCGCTCCAGAAGATCTTCACCATCCGGGAACGCCACCGGGTGGAATTCCGGTTCGAAGCCTTCAACCTGTTCAACCGGGCGCAGTTCGACAACCCGGACACGATCCTCACCAACGCGACCTTCGGCGTGATTCAGTCCCCGTTGAGCCGTGACATCGGCACTGGTACGGCCCGTTCGCTTCAGTTCGCGTTCCGCTACCAGTTTTAATTGGTGGGAACGTTCAGAGTCCCCCGCTTGAGCGGGGAGAATGCCCGGAATTCAATATATTCCGGGCATTCTCCCCCGAAGAACCCTGATTTCTCCTTGAATAACATTCATCCGCGTCTTTTTTCCCCGCTGAAGCGGGGGACTCAGAACCGGCACACATTTATGAAGGTGCAGTGACTTTCCCTGACACATTCCGCGCCACCCATGAAAAAAAGAACCTTTGCGCTCACCCTCGGCTGCCTGCTGGTCCTCTCCCAACCGATTTTGTCCTCGGGACAGACTGAAATTCCCCCCGTCCGCCCAGTCGCGGTCACGGTGGCGGGAAACAACGTCGATTCCCCGGCCATCTGGGTGGCCCCGAATCCCGCTGAAAGCCTGGTTCTGCTGACCGAAAAAGGCGGAGGGGCGGTGATGGTATTCAAGGCCGATCGTCAAGCGACCTTTGTTCGACGCTTTGGCGATTTCAAACGGCCCAACGGGATTTCGGTCATTCAGGGCGTTTCCATCGGCGGAAAAAAACGCGATCTCGCGTTTGTCACCGACCGGGACGGAAATTCGGTTTCGATCTTCTCCGTCCCCGATTTCGAAAAAGTCGGGGTCTTCGCCGAAGACGTGGTTCAACCGATGGGCGTTTCGGTCCTTTCACGAAACCGTGCCCTTTACGCCTATATCATTCCAAAAAAAAGAGTTGGGGATGCCGGGGTGTTTCGCTATCGAATCACCGAAACCAACGGAAAACTGGTTGGAATCCGTGATCTGACGTTCGGGAAGGAGCTTTCCATTGGACAGGAAACGGTCATGGCGGACCCACCGCGAAACCGTCTCTACGTCGCGGATGAATCCGCGCAGGACATCGTCGTCTATTCCCTCGACGGGAAGTTTGTCCGGCGCTTCGGGAAAGGCGTGTTTCAGGCTCAGGTTGAAGGAATCGTCGTGGTTCAGACCCGGAAAGGGCCGATCCTGATCGCCTCGGACCAGCGGGAGCGGACCGAATTCGAATTTTTCGACGCGCGATCCTTCAAACATCTCGGAACGACCGTCACGACCGCCATGCGAACCGACGGCATCGCGGTTTACGGGAATCGGCTTCCCGAATTCCCCAAAGGCCTGTTTGTCGCCCAGAGCGATCCGGAAGGAACAGGCGGCAAACAGGCCGAGTTTTTTGACCTTGAGGATGTGTTACCCCGGAAATAGAAGAATCTCGGGGTTTCAAAACAGAACTGCGTCACGCGGGTACATATATAAAGGATCGCGCGCGTACGATGAACGGAGCTTCAAAGTTCCGTGAGTCGAATAGCAGTTAGCAGTGGCTTTGTTGCACAAAAGGCAGAGCAGACAAGCCTCCCCGATAAATGGTCAGTTCAGACCTTGTAGCTTTGGGCCTTCGGGA
>JAAFHI010000667.1 GCA_013298335.1 Actinomycetota bacterium | reverse complement strand
TACGTCCACCACCAGGAATCCACTGCCCGGAAGATGTCGAAAGCCTCCGAGGCCAAGATTCCGGAGGATTTCTCGTTTGCCGCCCTGCCGGGGCTGTCGCGCGAAATGATCGACAAGTTCACGCGCGTCCGCCCGCAAACGCTCGGGCAGGCGTCGCGGATTCCGGGCGTCACCCCGGCGGCGGTCGCCATCATCGGGATGCACCTCGAAATGCATCGCCATCAGGCCGCGTCCTGATTTCTTGATTCCCAAGGCGGGAAATGCCCGCCAAATGGTATTTTCAATGTCCGAAATGCTCGATTTCCTCACTCTGCTGCTCGAAAACGCGGAAATCCGCCTCTCGCCCGCTCAACTGACCCAGTTGGACGGGCATTTTCGTCTCCTGCTCGAATGGAACGAAGTCACCAATCTGACCGGCATCACCGATCCAGCGGATGCGGCGAACCTCCACTACCTGGACGCGCTGGCGGCCATTCCCGAAATTGTTTCACGTTCCACAAAAGTCTCGACGTGGCTCGACATCGGCTCCGGCGGCGGTTTTCCGGGCATTCCGCTCGCCATCGCCCTTCCCGACCTCAAATTTGTCCTCGTGGAACGCCGCGAGCGCAAAGCCGGTTTTCTTTTTGAAGTGGTACAGCAATTGAAGCTGGATGACCGGGTGACGGTCATCGGCGATACGCTCGATCAGCACACCGCGCCGCGACTTTTGGGTGATGTTTCACGGGAAACATTCGGGATTTGCGCCCGCGCCCTCGAAAAAATGCCCGAACAGCTCCCGAAACTGCTCAAAATTCCCCGTCTGGAGACCGCCCTGCTCTGGCTCGGCTCAAATGCCGCCGCCGAAGCCGTCAAACAGCACGGTGCCACGTGGAACACGACCCTCCGTACACTGCCGAGCGGCCCGAACCGCCCCCTGCTCATCCTCGACCGCCAATAGCCCCAAAAACAGCAGCCTGACCGTGAGGGAGGGCTGTCCGTGGAACGTGAAACATGCCGGAAAACGGGATTGGGGGGTGTGGACAGCCCTCCGGCTTAGGGTAGAAAATATGTTCCACGTGGCACCCCGACGGCGTTTCTTGCCCCTTTCGGCATGTTCACCTGCCACCGACAGCCCTTCCTCACGGTCGGGCTGCTGTTTTGAGCGGCTGTCTCAGGCAGAAAACATGTTCCACGTGGCACCCCGGCGGCGTTTCTTGCCCCTTTCGGCATGTTTCACGTTCCACGAACGGGCCTTTCTGACGGGCGAACGGCTGTTTTTGCCTGCAAAACCGAAAAGCGGGCCAAATTCGGTATATCGGGCGGAAATGCCTGTGCTAGAGTCGCCCGCACATTCACCACACCAAATTGCGGGTTTCATGTTCCACGTTTCACGAATGGAACCGTTCAAGGGGGAGACATGGGGAAAATCATCGCCGTTGCCAACCAGAAAGGCGGGGTCGGAAAGACGACGACCGCCATCAATCTGGCGGCGAGCTTCGCGGTAGGCGACATGAAAACGCTGCTGGTCGATGCCGATCCGCAGGGGAACGCGAGCAGCGGCATCGGAATCCGGCGCGGATCGCTCCGGCGGACGCTCTACCACACGCTGATTCTGGATGAACCGCTGGTCAACATCATCCAGAAGACGGAACTCGACGCGCTCCACGTGGCACCGGCGGACCGCAACCTTTCCGGCGCGGAAGTCGAACTGGTTTCGATGGACGACCGGGAGTTCATCATGAAGCGCATTCTCGATGTGGCACGTGAAAACTACGACTACATCGTCATCGACTGCCCGCCGAGCCTCGGACTGCTCACAATCAACGCGTTGAGCGCCGCAGATACGGTTCTGGTGCCGATTCAGTGCGAATATTTTGCCCTGGAAGGCGTTTCGGAACTGCTCGACACGCTGGCGCGCATCCGGCGGTCGTTCAATCCGACGCTGGCGGTGGAAGGCTTCCTGCTGACGATGTTCGACGAGCGGACGAACCTGTCGAATCAGGTGATGGCGGATCTGCGTGATTTTTACGGCACGCAGGTCTTCGAAACCACGATTCCCCGCAACGTCCGGCTGGCGGAAGCGCCGAGCCACGGCAAGCCGATCATTCTGTACGACATCAAATCGCGCGGCGCGGAAACCTATCTGCGACTCGCCAAAGAGGTTATGAGCCATGACAAGAAAGGCATTGGGACGCGGGCTGAGCGCGCTGCTTCCTGAACGTATTCCGGCGGCGGGCGCGGACGAGTTGATGGAACTCGATATCGACCGGGTCGTTCCGAACGAAAATCAGCCACGTTCCACGTTCCGCGAGGACAAACTCGAAGAACTTGCCCAGTCCATCAAGGAAGTCGGCGTCATGCAGCCGATTGTCGTCCGACGGGACGGCCAGAACTTTCAGATTGTGGCGGGCGAACGCCGCTGGCGGGCGGCGCAACGTGCCGGACTGGTCCGGATTCCGGCGGTCGTCAAGGAAGTTCCCGACGACAAGGTGCTGGAACTCGCCCTTATCGAAAACATCCAGCGCGAGGAACTCACCCCGATTGAAGAAGCCCACGCCTACCAGCGACTGATGGAGGAAATGGGGCTGACGCAGGAAGAACTGGCGGTCCGGGTCGGCAAGGACCGCGCGACCATCTCGAACACGATCCGCCTGCTCCGGTTGCCGCTCGACGTCCAGAAAATGGTCGAAGACCGGACCATTTCAATGGGACACGCGCGGGCGCTCCTGTCGCTCAACAGCGACGCGCTCCAGCGAAAACTCGCCCAGGTGATTGTGGAAAAACAGCTTTCCGTCCGCGAGGCGGAAGCCCTCGTCAAACGGGCCATCAACGGGGAAACCGTGGCGGCGGTCACGCCCGAGCGCCAGATCGACCCCAACGTCAAAGCCGCGCAGGACAAACTATCCAAGGCGCTCAACACGAAAGTCCGCATCGCCGCCAAGGGTCGGGGCGGCAGCATCGAAATCGAGTACTACAGCGCGGAAGACCTCGACCGGATTTACGGGCAGTTGACGAGTCGGGAGTAGGTGTCGGGTGTCGGGTGTCGGGTGTCGGGTGTCGGTAAAGCGTTCAAACTCTTGAATCTCGGTCAATCGGTTTTTCACCTGAAACCCGATACCCGACACCTGAAACCTTTAAAATCAATACTTTACAGGAGAACACGATGTTCGGAAAGCGTGGCGGAACGGAACATAGCGGATTGATCCTGAAAGACATGGAAGTCCGCGGGACGATTACTTTCAAGGAC
>JAAFHI010000941.1 GCA_013298335.1 Actinomycetota bacterium | reverse complement strand
TTCGGGTTCGGGGACGCTCCAGCGGCTATCCCGACGCACGCGGATCGCATGACGGGGGTGCGAAACCCGCGCGGGGGTGGCTTTGAAGAAGAGTTCCGGCCGATCCGCGGAGTAGACGCGGTCGTAGAACTGGGCGGCCCCGGCGCTCTCTTCCTCGCGGGCCACTTTGCTGCGCTTGTAGGTCACCCCGGCCGCCCAGATTTCCTGATCGTCCACCGGCGCGGCCAGGTCGAACGGTGCGATCGGAATCGGAGTTGCGCCCTGCGTCCGTTCCCGAACGAACCCTTCCGGGTCGTCCCCGGCCAGGATCTCCGCGAGCGTTTTCGGGCCGGGGCCGGTGAGATCGACGGGGAATCCGCTCGTCCGGGAATCGTCCAACCAAACGACTCCGCCGGCCGGCGAACGGAGTTTTGCCAGTCGCATGCGCATCTCCCGCTGAATGGGTATCGTCCCGTTATCCTAGAAGATCCTGCGGAAAACGCCCCCGCAGATTCGAGAGCGGGCGGCTCATTCGACAAGGCGAACCGATGCCGCCAGTTCCCGGCGGGCGGCGGCCAAGTCCCCACTCCGATACGCCCGCATCGCGGCCCGCACCCCGCGCATCTGGTCCGGCGTCGCGGGGACGGGCCGGCCCCGTTGCGGAGGGGCCGGAATGAGTTCGCGGGAGATCATCGCCAGAAGGTCGCCGATGCGTTCGCCGGTTTTCGCCGAGATGCGCACGGCCTCTGCGGAGTGCCAGGCCGGCGGCTCATCGCACTTCGTCGCCAGCAAAATCCCCCGCACCTCCGGCGGCGGCAGCGCGGCGTGCGGATCGGTGCTGTCCGCCAACCACAGCACCAGATCGGCGGATCGCATTTCGGATCGGGCCAGGTCGATGCCCGCTTGTTCGATCTCCGATTCGCCGGTACGCAACCCCGCCGTATCGACCAACTCCACGGGCCAGCCGTCGATGGCCCCGCGACTGCGGATCAGGTCGCGCGTCGTCCCCGCGGTCGGGGCGGTGATACACCGTTCGAACCCGAGCAGGGCGTTGATAAGCGTACTTTTCCCGGCGTTCGGCGCGCCGGCGATGACGATGCGCCACGGTTCGATGAGATGCTCCGCCAAGCGAAGATGGACGTGCAACTCTTCGAGAAGCGGCCACTGTTCCCGTTCGAGAATGTCGCGGCAGGCACGGTCAAAGGCACCGGAATATTGGTCGAGCAGGATATTCGCAACCCGTTGGGTCGGGGCGTGGGCCAGCAGGTATTCCCGCGAGTTCGCGTCGAAAGGGCCGTACTCCGAGGTTGCGGATTCGGCCGGAACCGCGCCGTGGCGTTGCAGTTCCGCCATGAGATAGCGGGCGACTTGTTCGCCGCCGTGCCCGTGGATTTCCACGCGATCCTGGGGCGGTACGTCCGTCAGCACGACCACCACTTCGTCGCCGGCCCCGTGGCCCAGGTTGGCGAACCAGTGCCCCGGTTTCGCGGGGTGCGGTGGCAGCGGCTTGTCATTCGGCCGGCGGCAGAGTGCCCGCACGGTTGCCCACGCAGAGCCGCCCGTCAGTTCCAGAACCGTGATCGCCCCGGTGCCGGCGGGCGTGAGCCGCTGGAACTGACACCCCGAATCTACACCGGCTTCCATGACTGGCTCTCCGCACAGGCGAGGATTCCCGCAAGCGTCAGAAACGGTTCGTGCTGCACCTGCGAAAACAGGGCATCGTGCGGGTCGCGGAACAGTTCTGCCGAACCGCCGGTGAGGACGATTCGCGGTTCGCCCGATTGCTGAGTGCGATACTGTTCGCGGAGATACCGCACCGCACCGCGCAGGGCCGCGGCCACACCCAGGCTCATCGCCCCGTGCGTGTCCCGGCCGATCAACGGGGGGCGATACGCCAGCGGTTCGGCGAGTTGGGGTAAGCGTGCGGTCCACTGCGCGAGGCTGTCGAACATCAGTCGCGGCCCCGGAAGAATCGCCCCGCCGCGGAACACCGTTCCGGGGCCGACGACATCCACGGTCACGGCGGTTCCCGCGTCGATGACGATGGCCCAACTCCGTTCCGCGAGCAACTTCGCCGTCGCGACGGCGTTCAACAACCGATCCAGGCCCACTTGCGCCGGCAATTCGAGATCCACGGTAATGGGGATTTGTCGATAGTCGCGGATTCGCAGAACCGGCCCGCGGGTTTGTGCCCACTCTTCGGCTCGATCCGCGCTCGGGGTGTTGCTTCCGGCAATCGCCCAGCGCCGGGGTTCTGAGGGAAGTTTGCGAAGTTCCTCGTCCCATTCGTCCGTTGCGAAACTGCCCAGCGAACGTTGCTGCGGTTGCCCGGTGGCGGGGTCGATCCACCCCCACTTGAGCCGGCTATTCCCCGCGTCGATGG
>JAAFHI010000593.1 GCA_013298335.1 Actinomycetota bacterium | reverse complement strand
TGCTTTTCCGCGCAATTTTCCAGTACCAGTAGTTCATGATAAAGCCGAGTACCGCAAAATTGGCCGCGAAGCCGACGATGACGAGCGTTCCTGCTTCGGACCTGTTTCCATGTATGAAATCACCGATAATCAACGCTCCAAGATAAAGCATGGCCACCACACCCAAAATGGCGGGCAGGGCCATGACGGATGCCAGAACCGCGGCGGTCATCGCCGTCCGGCGTCCAAAGTCCGAAACCGGAGTCCTGGAGATGGGATCTGAGAACAGTGACGGAAGAGCCTGTTCAATCGAGTGAATCAGCCCTTGGCACCGTCCGCACTCGCCCGTCGCCGGATCGAACAGATCATCCTGATGGCACACCTCGCACCGCGCGGCGAGACCGACGTTGCGGACCTTGAATTCAGCGATGTGCGTTTCCAATGTCCGTTCCTCGCGTTGTTTCACATCACTCGCCCGGTCCGGCTGAGTTTTGGCGGCGGAATTCTTCAATACAGGCGCCTGCCGAAATGAGGATCATCAGCGAAATGCCCACGAGCCACATGAAGAAGATCGGCTCAAGGAAGAAGCCGGCAAGAAAGGCGATGACGATTCCGCCAACAAGCAGAATTGCATTGTAGCTCGTTGAAATCACCCAGATCGTTTTGCGAGCCCCCGTCTCGGTGTCTCTGGCCGCGATCCTCAAATACCAGAAGTTCAAAATGAATCCCAAGGCGGGAAGATAGAGTCCCAGACCGATACCGAGCGGCATCAGCAGTGTGCCGGATTCCAGGTGGGTGATCCCCGCCAGGAGCAGAATCGCATAAAACCCAATGACCAGAATTCCGAAGATTCCGGGGAGCGCCATGGACAGCGCGATGAGGGAGGCGGCGATGCTCAGGCGTTGCCCAATGCTTGAAACCGGGGTCATCGTGGCAATTTCGTGAGGAATCGCCCCGAAAGGTTTCCGGATGGCGGCAACGATGCCTTCGCACCGTTCGCACCTGCCGGTTGCCGGGTCGAACAGATCATCCTGATGACAGACTTCGCACCGCGCGGCGAGGCCGACGTTACGGACCCTGAATTCGGAGATCTTCGTTTCCATGAAAAATGAGCTCCGCCGTGACGGGTGATTTCCGTCAGATTGGCGGAGCATTGAGCAATCAGGCAATCAGTTGTTACGGAATGTATACCGTCACGCCCCCGGTTTACTTCTTCGCGGTTTTTCTGAGTTCATCGGCGGCGGCTTCGAGAACCGTGTCGCGTCCGGCGCGGAAATCGGCGAGCGTCTGCGTGACCGGGATGTCCGGCTTGACGCCGACGCCGACGAACTCGCGCCCGTCGGGATAGCGGTCGCGCTTCGTGCAGACGCGCGCGCTTCCGCCGCCCGGCAGCGTGAAGGACAGGGGCTGGCCGGTGCTGCCGCCCGTCGGTTCGCCCATCATCCGGCCGCGTTTCATCACGTCGAACGCGACGGCGAAATCCTCCGCCGCCGAAAAGGTCCGCGGGCTGATCAGCACCACGACCGGTTTTGCATAGTATTTTGGTGCGCTGATGCCCCATCTGCCCGCGCCGCCATCGAACCACTCTTCAAGCGTTCCCCACGCGCGAAACGCCGGACGATACTGTCGCGTCCGCCACGAGGACGTGGTCAGAAACTTCTGTTCCGTGAAGTACGCCAGAATGCGACCGCCGTTGCCGCTATTGCCGCCGCCGTTGTTGCGAATGTCGATGATGAGGCTGTCGGCCTTCGCAATGTCGTCAAACGCGGACTCAAACTCCTTGACGACCGTTTCATTCTCGAACTGATTGAGCGCGATGTAGCCGATGTTGCCCGGCAGCACCCTGAACTCGGTCGAAGGCGTCTTCGGTGCAAGCGCGCCGCGCGCCTTCACGCTCAGGCGGGGAAGCGTTTTCGTAAACTCCTTCCCGTTTGCGTCGCGCAGGGTCAACGCCACGCCCTTGCCGACGGGACCGTTGAGCAGCGTCGCGCCATACAACCGGCTTTCGCGATCCTGCGGCGTCGAAACGCACAGGTAGGGCGCGACGAACTTCGCGGCGTAATCCTTCACCGGCAGGCCGTCCACCGCGATGATTTCGAGGCCGGGCGTGACGCCGTCCGCGATGAGCGCCGGGTCGAAGACCAGCCGTAGCACGACGCGGTTTTCGATGAGCCGAATCGCCACGCCGGGCCTGCCGTAGAGTTCGTCGTCAAGCTGATCCGGTTCATAGACGTTGGTGTGCCCGTCATTCAGTCTGGCGCAGAGTTCGGTGAGCACGCGGTAGTATTCGAGCGTCGATTTCGTCGCGCGGACCTTCGGAAGATATTCAAGGTAGAGCGCGTCCCAGTCGAGGTCGGGCACGAGGTCGAAATTCGCGAAGTTGTATTTCACCTCCGACCAGAACTTCGACAGACCAGCGACCTTCACGTCGTCCGAAAGATTCGGTGCAAACGGAACGTTCCACGCCGGGTTGTTCCAGGCGCGGTTGAGCCGTTTTTCCTTTGCCGCCGCGCGTTCGATGAACTTTGCCCAGCGCGCGTCGGTACGGATGCTTTCGAAGTCGGTATCTTTCTGTGCCTGTTCGACCGGAATCGACGCACTGTCAATCAACCGATTGAGCAGGACGAAGGCGTCGTCCTTGCGGCCCGCGAGCGCGAGCGCGCAGGCCCCGTTGTAGATCGTGTTCGCGGAGGTATCGCCACCGTCAATCGCCGTCAGATACAGGCGGGCGCTCTCGGCGAAATCCTTCTTCTGATACGCCGCTTCGGCCTTCCGGGCGAGGTCCGTGCCCTGGGCAAAACCGGCACCGCAGAAAAGAAAGAGAAAAAGGGTGAGGGAGAGAAGTTTGGTCAGTCGCATCGCCAATTCCTGTCACGGTTTGAATTGAGAATCCGGGGGTGAGTGGCTGATCCGGGTGAAAAGTTTCAGATTTTCAACGGGGTTTGATTGAAAATGCGGTAGGGATGGTGCGCGGGCCAAAGGCGCGGAACCGGCAGGCACTTTATCTTTCAGTTTGGCTGTCCTACCATTCCCGCTCATCCCGAACACGTTCGAGTTGTCCGACAGGCAAGTGAATGTGCCTGTGTTGTCGGAATTTGAAGGCTGGTGAATTTACAATGCTCGAGTACTTCAGGCTTTGGTATCTGTTTGTAGATGTGCCGCCGGTGGCGCGTATTTTCTGGGGGCTGTTTTTCCTGTTTTACTTCGTGGTGGCGCTGCTTGCGCGGTTCCGTCCTGCCTATTTGCGAAAGTTGACTCGGAAACGCTTCGTCTTTAAGGATTTCTGGCTCTTCACCATTCTTTCGTGGGGTCTCGTTTCGTATATGTGGTGGGAAGCCGTCATTACCCACTGGAACTGGCACGAACCGTTCTTCGGCACCGCATCGTGGTGGCTTGGATTCGGCGGAACGCTGGTGGCAGCCGCGTTAGGGATGATCCCCACGGTCGTGCTTTTCTTCAAGGCCGAAAAGCTGATCAAGGAGGCCACGGCCAGGAATCCGGACGCACCGTTCAAGACAAAGCCGGGCTTCTGGGCTGCGGTCTATGTGGTCGCGTTCATTCTGA